>JAUJON010000114.1 GCA_030447595.1 Thermosynechococcaceae cyanobacterium YX3bin19 | reverse complement strand
AGAAGGAAATCAGCTGGTAGCGGGGCAATTCTAACCGCGCGTGCAGCAAGCTACAGCAGAAGTGACGGGCCTGCAGCACTGCCTCTGCCTGGGGAGGCTCCAACGGGTCCGGGTACAAAAACTGCTCCGGCAGGCTCGCTAAGGCATTGAGATCCTGGGAGGGAATCAACTGGCGTTCCACTAAAACACGGAGTGCCGCCTTCAGGTAGTCGGGGGAATGGGGCCGGTCAATAAACTGCAGCAGCGCCAGAATTTCCGCGGGTATGTGAGAGCGGCGATCGCGTTCTCCCACGTCATACACCTCAATTCCCTGCTGGTTCAGGTCAACGTCAATCCCGTACTGGTTTGGGTGGGTCAGTAGATCCGCAATAAAGCGTCCTTGTTTATTCTCGCGCACCAATACCGCTGCTCGATGCTGGGATTGAGCCGTCAACAAGCCCAGTACGCGCTGTCCAATCAGCCGGACTGTCTGATAAATATCTCTAGGGGTATACAGCTCTAGACCCTGGCCCTCCGGGCTCGGGTTGGCATCGGGCTGTGGATCAGCCGCTGGAACTGGATGAATTGCCTGCGGGCGAAAGGGCTGCTCAGTACCCGCTAGGCGAGAGTGATTGATCCACTCTAGAACAAAGTTTGCTGCTGCCATGATTATAGGAGCACTGCGTCCGGCCTGATCCATTGTGGCCAACTGATTCTCAGCTTTGCAGGCGCGGCAGAACTGGCGAAAGAAAACAGGGTCAGCGGGGGTAAAGGTGGAATTAATTGCCTGGTTGGGATCGCCCACCCGCACCAGGTTAGCTGGGCGATCCGGATCAGTTGGGTTGCGAGCCAAAATCTCTAGCAACCGGGTTTGCAGGGGGGTCGAGTCCTGGGCTTCATCTTCAAACACGGCGAAGACCTGTTCCTGCCACAGGACACAAGCGCTGGGGTTTGCTAAAACCTGGAGAGCAGCCAAAATCATTTGGTCGTAGTCGATGAGACTGCGGGCCCGCAGTAGGGTTTGGTACTGCTCATACAATCCAGCAGCGATCGCCAAAATGCCATACTCATCATGGACCTGGTTACTGAGCTCCCACAAGTGTAGAGGCAGCAGGCCAGAGCTTTTGGCTTCATGAATAACCGTATGGGCTAGGTCAGGCAGGACCTCGGTCCGCAGCACAGACTGGCGGCGCAGGCGCTCGGTTTCTTCTCCGTCAAAGCTCCAGCCCTCTAGCAAGGTTTGATAGTGTCGGGGGTTGCTGGCTACCCACTGGTCCACACAGGTGCGGATCAAGCGGTGGCTCTGCTGGGGGGAAACTAGGGTAACGCTATCAGGGATGCCGGATAGCTCTGGGTGGCGTGTTGCAATGGTTAAAGCCAAACCGTGGAGGGTATGGACCGCAAACCCTCCCTGGGGTAAGTGCAAAGTCCGCAGGTGCTGGCGAATTTTGACTTTCAGGCTGAGGGCGGCAGAGCGGGTAAAAGTCACGACAATGAGCTGGCGCTGACGATGCAGTTGGTGACGGGCGATCGCAATCACTGCCGCCACCGCCATTCCATGAGACTTACCGGCTCCTGGTACGGCAGAGACGGCCAGAGGGCCTCCCTGCCAGTTGGCTAACTCCCGTTGACCGGGGCGCAGGGCTCGGTGCAGTGCCGCCAACTCAGCCTGATGCCGCTCTGGTAGAGAAGGGTTGATAGCGCCAAGAGGATACTCATTGCCTGGAAGGATTTGCATGGGCAGTTGTTGACGCTGAGTTGTCGTCCATCCTAACCCCAGATCCTGCAGAGAGGCTTAAGAGGGGGCTGTTAAGTCCAACTATCCCAGCTCTTGAGATATAGCTGTCTCCAGTATCAATTAATTTCTGTTGATTAAGACGGCGGCAAACCTTGATTAAGACAAGGTTTGGGTTCCTGGGCTTGCGTATTTTCACGGACGTGACAAAGGCTGCTCTGCCATAAATACCGTGGAATAACGATGGTCTCGCAACTTAAATCTGCCGACAATAAGCTTACAGGAAGTAAAGGTATCTTGCAGATGATAGCTACTCAACCCCGACCCGTCGCTCGTTTTGAGACCTCTCTTATAGGGCCTAGCTCCACCGAAACCTCCTTTCAGTCACAAGTGATGGAGCTGTTGGTTTCCTACCATGCTTTCCCCTCGCTGCAAGTTCGGAATCAACTGGTGCGGCTCAACATTGGTCTAGTCCGCAAAATTGCTCACCGGGTAGCTTACCAGTGCGCTGAACCCTATGAGGACTTAGAGCAGATTGGCTATTTGGGGCTGATTTCAGCGATCGAACGCTTTGACCCAACCCAAGGCTGCGCCTTTAGTTCTTTTGCCGTGCCCTATATTCGGGGTGAGATGCTGCATTTTTTTACGCGATCGCCGCCTCGATCAAAATTCCCTGACGGCTGCAGCAGCTCAGCAAAGACGGCCAAAAATCTCGTCAACTGCTGTCAGAGGCCTTAGGCCGCCAGCCTAATTAGATCAGGAAATTGCCGATAGTCTCAGTGTTTCAGTGTGCCGAGTGGCGTGCCAGTAAGCTAGCCACGAAAACCGCAGTCCGTTAAGCCCGGATGCGGCAGTCAGCCAGTAGCAGGTGGATTCTGCTTTTACGCTGGGAGATACACTACTAGACCTCGTGACCTTGCCCTCCAGCATCTGGAAGAGGATCAAGTTCAACTGCAACAAGCACTCTTACAGTTAGATAGCAAAACTCGCGAAGTTATTGAATATGTTTCCTCAAACAGCTTTCCCGCAAAAAGAAGTGGCTGAGCGAATCGGCATTAGCCCGATGACCGTCACCCGTCGTATTCAAAAAGGAGTGCAGCAGTTGGTCACGATCCTGAAAACCAGAAACTGCAGATGAGTTCATAGGTTTTGAGTAGCGCTAGCCAGTTCCCCAAAACCCCCATTACTTAATGATCTCTTAGATTACAGAAGGGCATTACGAGTTACTGCTGCGATCGCTTGGTCTGTTGCTTTGGGTAAGTGATGATACCGCCCTCCCTCATGGGCTGAAAGTTCCTTGGCAAAGCCTGTGGAAATAAACTTGTTCTCTGTATCAATGACTAAAAGTTTTAGCCCCAAAGCACGGATTCTGTCGGCAATATCCAGAAGTTCCCCTTTAATGTCAGGTTTGGCGGTATCGGGTGGTTCACCCAGAGAACGTGACAGGGGAATGTTACCGCGCCCATCCGTAATAGCGACAATCACCACTTGACCGACATCACCTGAGTGCTGAGCATTGACACCGACTCGCACCGCCTGGGTTAGACCATGAGCCAATGGTGAGCCACCGCCGCAGGGTAGTAAGTCTAGGCGTCGCCGCGCCGCTTCGATTGAGCGTGTCGGTGGTAGTAACACCTCCGCCCGTTCCCCCCGAAAGGGAATCAATGCCACCTGGTCCCGGTTTTGATAGGCTTGAGTCAGCAAGCGCAGCACCGCTCCTTTTGCTGACTGCATCCGGTTAAGAGCCATTGAGCCAGACGCATCAACGACAAAAATGACTAAGGCACCGGCTTTACGGGCCAGCCGCTTAACGCGAATATCTCCCGACTCGATGATGACCCCGCGATTCGGATAACGCTGCCGCCGGGCTTGCTGGTAAGGTGCCGCAGCGCGGAGCGTCGCATCGACAGCAATACGTCGCACCGGGCCCTGGGGCAGCATGGGTTTGACATAGCGCCCCCGGTCTTCGGAAAAGATAAAATTTCGTGTCCCCGATTTTCCCTGCCGGTTTGCCAGTTGGGAAAAGTAGAGCACAGATGGGTCGAGGATAACTCCCTCCGGATTAAAGACAAATTCTTCGGGAATACCCGGTGACTCTGGCTGCTCCGGTTCCTGTTCGTCCCGTTCTTCTTGCTCCTCCCTGTCAGCCTGCGACTCATTCTCGGGAGGCGGTGGCGGTGGCGGGTTACCCGCTTGAGGTTCCGGCGGCTCAGGGGGAGATTGAACGATAGTCGAACGAGGAACAATCACTAACTCCACGGCACAGCGCAAATCTTCAGCGTTCAAGTCTGTCCGCCCATTGAGAGCCGCATGGGCTTTCGCAACCCGGAGGGCAAATAGCTCAGCCCGATGACCCTGGACACCCCCTCGGAGAGCTTCATTGACCAAGTAGGCAATTTGCTCGGGGTGAATCTGGACATCCTTGAGCCACTCCCGGGCCAAGAGGATTTGAGTTTTCAGGCTCTCAAGGTCTTCAGCGTACTGAGCGAGAAATTCCTGGGGAGAATTTGCATAGCGAATGGCCTGGTCTACCGCTTCCACACGCTGGTCTAAACCTAAAGTAGCATCTGCCGACAGGGCGATCGCGATCCGGTCTAGTAGGTGTTCCCGCAGCCCACCTTCTTCTGGATTGTAGGTGGCAATCAGCAGGGGATGACAGGGGTGCTGAAAGCTAATTCCCTCCCGCTCAATCTGGTTGCGCCCCTCAGTCAAGATATTCAGCAGCAGGTTGGATATCTGATCGTCAAGGAGATTGATTTCATCGACGTAGAGTAGGCCCCGGTTGGCAGTCGCCAGCAGCCCTGGTTGAAAGATGGTTGCTCCCCGCTGGACCGACTGCTCAACATCGACGGACCCTAAAAGTCGGTCTTCCGTGGTCCCTAGGGGTATTTGCACAAAGGGTGCAGGAATAACCTCAGTCGGGGGACGACCTGTAGAAAGCTCACCCTGACTTAATGCTGCTAAGAGAGCATCATCCCACTCTTCGGGACGAGCAGAATCGCAGTTACTGAGAGAGCCTTTGACGACTTCAATTGGAGGCAGCAGGGTATGAAGGGCACGGGCCATCACAGACTTAGCGGTGCCCCGACGACCGGCGATCGCCACGCCTCCTAATCCTGGATCGACAGCCGCCAGCAGCAGGGCCAGTTTAATGGCTTCCTGACCGACAACAGCTGTGAGGGGAAATGCAGTACCCAAAGAGGGGTTGTTTAGCACAGGCATAATGCAGGTATAACTATAGTCAATCTAGAAATTCTGAAACTTACAGGATAAAAGCACTATTAAGTTACTACAACTGTTTTTATCCTAGATATTTTTATCCTATTTATCCGATATCATCGTGATGTATCTTGGGTTGTTGATCAGAGAAGTTTAGATGGATTTGATCTTATCTGTATGGATACAAGGGTTGGAAAACTAGCCCCAGCTTGCCCACTCAATTCAGCAACAGTGTAGAACGACAGCACCATGAGAAGAAAAATTTTTGTTGACTGCGCCTGAAAACATCTAGGCGATTATATAGAGCAATCTTTAATCTATATTCTCTATTGATAACCCCTCCTTTCCAAGCTCCTGATGAATATAGTCATTTCTATCGTTCTTTCCAAATAGCTGAAGGACGGATAGTAGCAGAAAGGCAGCAAAATGCAATTGGGGGACTTCTGCCAAGTCTTGTAGTTACTTCCAGTAAGTGTATCTAAAGATATACCTTTCCACCCAGAGAACAAGCAGAAATTAAACGATGTTCTTTCATTACTTAACTTACCACTTCAAAGTCAAAACAGGGCTTTTGTAAGCTTTCCAAATACATCACTATACTCCCTATTACCCTATCTCCCCAAGCTTTTGGAATAGCAGTAGGAAAAGCAATTGGCTTTTCTCCTATAGTTTTGATGTACATGGGCAGGATTGCTAATCTATTAGCCTGTGTTGCTTGGATGGCTTTCTATTAAAACTACTCCTGTACTTAAATGGCTATTTTCTCTATTAGCATTGGCTCCAATGTCGCTGTTTCAAGCAGCATCTCTTTCAGCAGACGGAACTACCAATGGTATATCAATCCTTCTAATTTCCATCATTTTACAATCCGCTTTGGAGGATAAGAAAACAGTAAAAGATTTTAGTTTGTGTATTATATTTTTATTATCTTTAATGCTTTCGGTTTCAAACAAGCTTATTTTCCAGCCAGTGTTTTTGTTCCTCTTGATACCTGCTCAAAAGCTTGAACTAAAAAAGCGGTACTTATAAGCTTTGCACTATTACTATTGCTGAACGCAATGGGTATTTTATTTTGGTCTTCCTTATAAAAAAGATCTGTACGTGGCGCTTCAACCTCAAGTGTCACCTAAAGAGCAGCTGATTTTCATATTAAAGTATCCCTTAGACTTTCTTAAAGCAATTACAGATACGTTTTTACATAATGGAGCTGTTTATACGCATCAATTCATTGGAAAGTTTGGCTGGCTAGATATTCACTACCCCTGTTTTTTTATTGGCTCATATGTAACGATATTAGTGCTCGTTTCGATGGTAAGCAAATCAGAAAGACATAGTGATTTCCTATCTTCAAAATCATCATTTTTATTACCTTAATCTTGAATGGAATTTTAGTTTGTGCTTTTTTATACCTCTCTGACACCTATAGGAGGAGATATAGTTGAAGGCATACAAGGTCGATACTTTATCCCAATAGCTCCACTTTTCTTCTTGCTGTTCTATAACCGGAAATTAACTCTAGATATGAAAAAGTTTGGCTTAGTTTTGGCTTGCTACTCCCTATTTTCTGAAACTATAACAATTTCTGTGCTTATACATAGATACTATCTGTAGCTGCGTTTTTTCTTAGAGCAATTTACCCAAAAGTGATAGGGTGAGTGTCTGGACAAGCTCTATGGGCAAATGCTTTATAAACCTTCTTTCTCCTGAAATTCTCGAGGTCTTAATTTTTTTAGGTTATTACGGATTCAGTCAACCTCGGGGTGTTTTGTGCAGGTGTTCCTACTCTACTTGACTTTTCTACCCTTCCGGTTAACCTAACTGAAGGTATTACAAAAACTTTCCATGAGTGATCTAGAGAGATCTGGCCCTATCTACATCTTGGGTGCAGGCCCTGCAGGACTTGCTGCAGCCTATAAATTGACTCAGCAAGGGCAGCCGGTTGTTGTGGTCGAGCGAGATTCCAGAGTGGGTGGCTTGGCCAAAAGCATCAAGTATCAAGGGTTTATCCTGGACTACGGTCCTCACCGCTTTTATACCAAAGTTGCTCCGGTGCTCAAACTCTGGGATGAAGTACTGGGCGAGGAGCAAGTGACGGTTAACCGACTAACACGGATCTACTACGGTGGCAAGTACTTTAGCTACCCGCTGAAAGCGTTTGAAGCTTTATTTGCCTTGGGCTTTGTTGAGAGCAGCCGGATCATCGTCTCTTACCTCAGCACTCGCCTGTTCCCCAACCGCAACCCCAAGAACTTTGCTGAATGGGTAACGGCTCAATTTGGCAGACGGCTGTTTGAAATTTTCTTTGAAGCTTATACAGAAAAGCTTTGGGGGATTCCTTGCACAGAAATCAGTGCGGATTGGGCAGCCCAGCGCATCAAGGGCTTGTCTCTTTTAAAGGCAGCACGGAATGCAGTGTTTGGCAATGATGGCAAAGTTAAGACCTTGGTTGATCAGTTTCAGTTTCCTAGATTAGGTTCAGGGCAACTGTATGAAAAAATCAGTGACCATCTTAGCGAGCATCATCAGCCCATTCTGCTCAATACAGAAGTGGTTCAGGTTCATCACAATAACTTTCGAGTTACCCAGGTCGGCTTGAGAAATCGGCAAACAGGGGAGGAGCAAACAGTTCACTGCAGTGGAGTAATCTCTTCGATTCCGATTAGCCTATTAGTGCAACAAATAACTCCGTCTCCGCCTCAGCAGATTATAGCCGCTGCTAAGTCCCTAAGGTTTCGCAATACCATCCTGGTCTATTTAATGGTTGAAGGTAGCCAACTATTTCCAGATAACTGGCTGTATATCAATGAGCCAAGTGTTCAACTGGGGCGAGTGACCAACTTTACTAACTGGTCTCAGGATATGTTGCCGAACCAGGAGCAGACACCGTTGTGCTGTGAATATTGGTGCAACTTCAATGAACCCATGTGGCAGCAGCCAGAAGTGGAACTCCTTGCCCAGGCAGAATCCGAGCTCAGAAACATTGGACTGCTGCACAATGAGAAAGTTTTTGGAGGATTTGTGGTCCGATTACCCCGGACCTACCCCATTTATGCTGGAAATTACAAAGCCGCTCTAGCTGATATCCAGTCCTATCTTCAGCAGTTTCAAAATTTGCAGCTTGTGGGCCGTTATGGAGCTTTCAAATACAACAACCAGGACCACAGTTTACTGATGGGAATTCTGGCAGCCGAAAATGTACTGACCCCAGATAAACATGATCTTTGGTCCGTTAACTCAGACAGTGAATATGTAGAAGAAGCAAGTGCCGATGCTACTACTACAGTAGCCAAACCAATTCGCAGCACTTGGCGAGAACAAGCATCCAAACCCTTGAAACAGTTTGGGAGTTATCTATTTACAGGGGGGGCTGCCACGGTCGTTGATGTTCTCATTTTCTCAATCCTGACCCATTCAGGCCTTTGGTACGTTTCAGCCCTTTGCATTAGCTACTTTCTTGGGTTGACAAACAACATCTGGCTTAGTCGCCGTTTTGTCTTTGGCATATACTGGAAAAATTGGCTTGCTCAGTAA
>JAUJON010000113.1 GCA_030447595.1 Thermosynechococcaceae cyanobacterium YX3bin19 | reverse complement strand
TTTCCTACATCAGCAGGTGTAAAGGGAACTTGATGTATGCAGACCTTGAGAAAGCCCAGATAACCGTTAAAGCCCGCCAAGTTGCCCAGCAAGCCGAAAAGCCATCAGGCTTTGAGTGGTATCTAGACCTCTATCAGGTTTTCGAGGAGATACGTCTTCAGAGAAGTTGGATTACTTTTGACGATATGTTGATGACTGCCTGGGAGCTGTTGGGTAGCTATTGCGACCTCTTGCAGCAGGTACGCAACCATGTTGAATGTGCAACCGTGGATGAGTTTCAAGATATCAACCTTGCTCAATTCGAGATCCTTGACATGCTCACTGCCGAGCACCGGAACTACATGGTGATTGGGGATGATGACCAAACTATCTATGAGTGGCGTGGGGCTAACAATCGTTTTATTCTCAAAGACTTTGAGAATCGCTATAACCCGCAAACCTATCTGATTAGCGACAACTTTCGCTGCAAAGCCTCTCAGTTAGTTTTAGCTAATCAGGTCATCCAGCACAACCGCGAACGACATCCTAAGCATCTTAGCTTGACCCAAGGTTTTAATGGCACTACTCAGGTTCATTATGATGCCAGCGCTGAAGCAACAGGTCGCAATGTAGTTTCATTGATCAAGCAAGCACTGAATGAAGGCGTAAAGGCAGCAGATATAGCTGTCTTAGTGCGTGTCCATGCCCAAACTCCTTACATAGAGCAATTCCTGATTCAAGAGCAAATTTCCTATAGCGGGTCTGGTCTTATCCCTTTCTACCAACGGCCTGAAATTGTTAGCTTGCTAAGTTACTGCCGATTGTTGAAGCTTGAATCCTCACTCAACTCTGGTGGGACGCTTGCAAGGGCAGCCATTTATGAGTTCGAGCAGGCATGGAACAAGGTTAAGACAGTCCCACCCATCCGCTACCTTAGTAAAGAGCTTAAACAAATTCTTCAAGACTCGGTGATATCAAGTCAAGTTCCGATTAGTAAGACTTTACTGAAAATCAGCTTAGAAGCTTCAAGTAACGTTAGCGCTACCAAGATCACTAAACTGGCCCACTGGTTCATTTCAGCATCAGCACTAGATTCAGCCAAGCAAGTTCTCAGTCAACTGGATGCTTGCTTGGGATACCGGCAGTACTTAGAAAGGAAAAGTGGCATCGCTGAGACTGGAGAAAGCTTGGCCGCCAATGTTGCCGCTTTCATAGACTATGCCGAGGGCAAAGGGAACATCTTTGAGTTTTTACAACACCTTGAGCAAATTACCCTTGAAAGGCTTAATCGTGGCAGTACGGGTAATCATGAAGAGATAACCCTGACTACTATTCACCAGTCCAAGGGGCTGGAGTGGACGATTGTATTTGTGCCAAATTGTAATCAGGGAACGATTCCGTTTGGAAGAAAGGACTTGGCGGAACGTTTAGCCGAGGAACGACGATTATTTTATGTTGCACTTACGCGTTCAAAACGTGATTTACACCTCCACCTATTGAAGGATCAAAAACCCTCTCAATTTTTAGAAGAGGCAAATTACGTAAAAACGCTGCAAAAGGTTGAAGAAGTTCACTCAATCCTGGCAGCCAGCCCTCATTCCTGGACTGCTACAGATGTCCTTAAGCTAGTCAAGTATATAAACTTATTCTGCCTGAAGCGTTACTTCAAGCACTGGTGGAATGAAGATTATGCAAAGAAAAAGCTTGTCGCCGAAACAATCCAGCAGTTTTTTGTTGCCGCAGAGCAAAATCAGTTGTTGAGTAGCTTAAAACTAAGCTCAGCGCAACTGAACGTATGGAAGTCTATCTCCCCACTAGCAAATAATTATTACCAGGATTTCCCAGGCATATCAAAGCTCTTGGACTGGCAGCGTCGGCAAAAACTCCCACAAAGAAACCTGACCAAGCGGTAATCAAGCATCAGGCTGTGAAAGATTTTGGGTAACTCAGCTCAACAGGTCGTAAACCGCTGTGACCTGCTTTTCGCTTTCGTTCGCTAGCTTTGTTTGATTCCCGTCGCCGCAAACTTCAGTGTCCCTGCTCCCTTTTGAGTATTGATTCGGTCCATAACCTCCATCAGCTTAGAAGCTCGATTGCGATCCGCTCATCAAAGAAGTTGGCCTGGATGATCTGAGCTGGCACTCATCCCGATGCTCACCTTGCAGGTGCCAGAGCGCGGGCTTCCACCCAATAGCTAAACAGTTTTACGGCATACTGGCGACTAATGGGGCATATCGGCGCGGCCAAGGCTGTCTAATCTGCTAGAGACCCTGGATGATCGGCGATAGTTCTCGACCGACTCTAGGCAGAAAAGCTGCTTGGAAGTCATTCCCAAGCTCGAAGTGCTTCTGCTGCATGGGTAAGGTTTCCATGAAAGAAGCTCTGCAAGATCCTGTTTTCTAGCTAGATCTGCAAGATCCATGATGTAAGAGTGGCTCACGACGCGGGCTACAACTTCAGGTGGGAAATCGCGGCTAAAATACTTGGCGTTTCTGAAATCATATCGGTAAGGCCGGTAAACCATGCCCAGAAGTTCAAGTAACGGTTGTAGGGAGTAGGTGTAGTAGTTCACGACAGCCTCCACTCGATGGCCGCGATTAATCTCCTTTTTGACCTGGATTTGCAAGAACTTAAACGTCAGGCTCGCTGGAGCAAACCTTGCCTTATTTTCAAACAATGCTCACGGCGATCCAAAGGTGTAGGAATTAAGAGGTTAGCTTTATCGAATCCGAGTACCCTGTCCGTGTGACGCTCCACCTCCTAAGAAGTGGTTGGGACTACTCGACTTCATCACCGCAAAATCAATCACCAGAAACGGGCTCACTCCTGCTAGCTGGTAAAAGCACTGAGAGTGCCCATGCCAGTCGGTTCCGGAACTCTGAACTTGAAGGTAATCTCAGAGATGGTCTTCAAAAGCTTTCCAGAGCGTCAAGGTCTTTTCAACGTGGTCATCTTGAACGATAGCTTCAATGTCGATATCGGACCACTCATCCGTGTAGTCGTGCGCTGCCGAGCCGCCCTGCCACAACGCTAGAACAAACTCTAAAGGTCTTAAGGTAGCGGTGATCGTTTCTAGAATGCTTTCTCTCATGAACTTAAGCCTGTTGTTTCTTTACTTGTTTCTAGAACAATGTAGTTTTTAAGCTTTGATGATGGGGGATTTCATTCCACCTGGTTGTCCAGCGGTTCGACCGGAACTGAGCACGGGTCTGCCAACGCTGCTCGCATCCCATCACGGCGAAACGAACCTTGTCTTGGCCGTATAGGAAATTGAGCTCATCAACGGTCTGCATCAACTGCTGAGGCCGAGTATCTTTAGGACTGGAACCCTCAAACAAGCTTAACTGGAGCACACCCTGCTCAGTAATGCGGGTCAGCAGTACCCCTGCCTTTTTGAACTGGACTCCCTCTCTCCACACCTTCTCGACTAGGAGCATCGCATACTTCAGCAATGTTGGGGTATGGTTGCTGGCTACCCACAACTGGCACTTTGCGGAGTTGCTGTAGTAGGGCTCCTTGAATCGGCTGGAGTGGGCAAAGACGCTCATCATTCCAGCCGCTAATCTCTCCGACGCAACTTCTGAGCAGCTTTTGCTGCTGAAAGTGGCGTCGCTTCCTGTAACTCTTGCAAACTACAAACCAGGTTGCCCAAAGGGCGGGATACGACCATTGACTTGCGAGGCAGAGGTTGCAGTTCGGGATGCGACAAGGGCAACCACGAAGCCTCCATCGAAGTGCGAAGCCCTACCACAGAGAGCTTCCTACGGACCCAGCCCTGGGGGGCATCCCGCAGCTGCAAAGCGGTATCGATTCCCTCAGCACTCAAGTACCTCCCCCAGCGCTGCCCAATACCCCAGACATCAGCGATTGGCAAAGTAGCAAGTAACTCCTGTTGCTGAGCAGGCCAAGAATATCCAGGACCCCATTGAGATCCGGGACCAGCTTGGCGAAGTGCAGTGCTACCTTGGCTAAGTCTTGGTCTCAGCGATGCCGATGCGCGTGGGAATCCCCGTGTGTTGTTGTAGGGTAGCGCGGATGCGACGAGCATAGTCACGCCTGCTGGAGGCGGGGATGTGGTCGAGTGAAAAGGCTTCGTCAATGCTGTAACGCTCTACTGAGGGCTGAACAGCCGCAGCGTCTCCATTACTCTGGCGCTCAGGTCATTGTAGAGAGTGTAGTTACTGCTTCGCGCTTGTAGGTTGGCGCTGTCCATCAGGTGCCGGAATTTGAAGAACGGATGGAACTTCTTCACCCCAAAGCCTTTGCCGCCTCATTCAGCGCCGATCGCCCCATCATTGTTGGATAACACTACCAGCGGGGTTGTCCACAGACGCGGCTCAAACACCGATTCACAAGAGCAATAGAAACTTTGACAGTCACATAGGGCAATGACCGTCTCCTTCATCGCCCTACAGCTTGTAAAAGACACTGACCACAACACCCCAGACATGGAAGTCCATCCCCTCAGTGATCTCTAAGGGCGGGTAGTCACGGTTCTCTGCTAGCAGAAACAGGCGATCTCCTTTCCGGCTAATTCGCTTGACAAGCATTTCGCCATTGACCACAACAACCCGGCCATCAGTTGGCTCCAGAGCACGGCCTAACAACCCCGGCCATCAGTTGGCGAAAAAAGTTGCTGCAGCGCACGAGGTCGTTAACCAATCGCAATATCCCCGTGAAAAATGCCAGCGTTTTGCTTGATCGAGTCACCGCAGACACGGGCAAAAAAGGTCGCGGCTTGGAGATATTTTACTAACCGAGCATCTTGATGACATCCGAGACCGACTATTTAACAGTTGACTTCAGGTCCAACCTTTGCTCGATATGATCATCGCCAGCTATCTAGAGGAGCCGGAATCACTTTGGTTCTTGATGTGACTGTTGAAACACCCAACCTTCCTTTCGCCTGCTTGTCAAGTACAGGGAGCGTGGGAATGTACCGACTTGAAAATTTGGGCTTGTAAAGGGTATCAACACTGGGAAGATATTGAGATTTGGACAGCATTAGTTGATCCAAAATCAGTGCAAATGTACTATGCTGATAGTTGGCACTGGTATTTTACCCTTAACCATGACCCCTGCCCAGCTTGATGACATCTCAACTCAAGACCAACCACTGAACATTACGGCTGTTGACCTGGAGGGCAACCAACTGCTACGGATTCTTCCTGTTGCTCCTCTGCTGGTAATTGTGGTTACCCAAGCTGCAGGTGGCTCAGAGACCGGTTGATAGCTGGAAATCGTCCAGGCTTCTTTCGGTGGAGTGCTTTGATCGGGATCAGAGGACCCAGAATTACATTTAGTTCTTGATGTCACCTCTTTAGTTGAATAAAGCATGGCCCAACATTCCCAATAGAGAAGCTGCTTCACATCAGGAATCGTTTGGGACCTTCCTAGGTCTGGTTGTCAAGCCCCCGGATGTTCCATCGTTATTGGTAGGAGTCGTAGAAAGCAACAGCGTTCTCAAAATGGTTCGTGCCTACATGCGAGAGAATGCTGGTTGCCAGTACAGGACTCAAGGCTGAGCACTGGAGCGCTTTTGCGCTTCGCCAATGTCTGTCTTGCATCGGAGTGTCTATGATAGCGCCTGCTCTAACCCTTCAGCCTGCATTCAGGTCTCCCTGAGGCTTGGGCTAAACAATGGCACCTTGGGGATGATAGTCACCCATGGGGATCTCAGACAGGTTATAGCGCTCGCTCAAAGTCTGGTTTCAAACCAATTTATTGCGTTTTGCATTCACGGACCCTACCCGTAAGCAGAATGTGGGCAGGTATACCCTTAGTCCGACACCTTAATAAATCACTTCAAAGACAGTAACTAGCTATGGGCAAGAGACTGCTGATCGTCGAGTCTCCCGGCAAAACGAGAAAACTGAGTCAGATCCTCGGTTCTGAGTGGATAGTCAAAGCCAGCATGGGGCATGTTCGTGAGCTAGCCAGTGATGGGATTGACTCCTTGAACTTTGACCTGGAAGGCAACTCTGTTCATTGCCGCTATGTGATGCGTGGCGATCGCGGCAAGGAAACGATTCAGCAACTACAGTCTGCGGTCAAGCAAGTTGAAACAGTGGATTCTCGCTACTGACCCCGACCGTGAGGGAGAAACTATCGCTTGGCACTTACAACAAGCCCTCAAGCTCAAGAAAGTTCAGCGCGTCGTTTATACGGAGATTACCCCTGCTGCTGTGCGCTCTCAGCGATCGCTCGACCTCGGATGCTGGACCAAAACCTGGTCAATTCTGGTTTGTGTCGAGCTGTCTTGAACAAGCTGGTGGGCTTCAAGGGCTCACCTCTGCTCTGGTCCCTCAACAGCGGGGCGAAAAGTATGGGCCGCGTCCAGTCAGCTACCCTCATCGTCTGCCAACGAGAGCGGCAAATCAAAGCCTTTGTCCCTCAGGACTATTGGAGCGTTTACGTTGACTACGAAGAGGGCTATCGGGCCTACTACCAGGGCACCCTTAACGCTGCTGAAGCAGAGGACCCCCAACATGACGATGCAGCTAGTAGTACTGAAAGCGAAAGTTACAGAATCTGAGCGGGTGTTGAGTGAGGCGCAAGCAAATCGGCTGGTCCAGCAAGCGCAGCAACATCCTCACAAATTGGTGAAAGTTGAGGGGAAAATAACAACTCGAAATCCCCCGCAGCCTTTACCACCTCTACCTTGCAACAGGCCGCTGGTTCCAAGTTGCGCTTCAGTCCGGAACACACGATGCAGATTGCCCAGAAGCTTTATGAGGCGGGCTTGATTACCTACATGCGAACAGACAGTGTTGCCCTAAGTCCAGAGTTCTGCACTGCGACACGACACTGGCTGGAAACACGACCCAGATAACGTGCCTAAGAAAGTCGCTGTACATCGCAGCTCTAAGGCTGCTCAAGAAGCTCATGAAGCAATACGGCCCACCGACTTAACTCGGCCCTCCACCCAACTGAAGGCTGAACTATCAACAGATGAATTCAGCCTTTACCTGTTGATCTGGAAGCGGGCAGTGGCCTCTCAGTGCCAACCTGCTCGGCTCCGCAAAACCCGCCTGCTTAGTCAGTCTGGTTCCGTGTTCTGGCAAGCACGGGGACAGGTAGTGGAGTTCCCAGGTTACAGCCGCTACTGGAATAACCTAAGTGCAGACTCAGAGTTACCTGTGCTTCAGCAGGGGCAGCCTCTTAGGCTCCAGCAAGCAGCGCATGAGCAGAAGCAGACCTCACCACCCCCGCGCTATAGCGAACCCAAGCTGGTGCAGGTGATGGAGCGCCAGGGGATAGGCAGACCGAGTACTTACGCTCCCACCATCCAAACCCTGAAGCAGCGGCTATACGTCGAGACTGCAAAGGGACACTTGCAGCCGACACCCCTGGGTTTAGAAGTGGACCAGTTTCTGGGACAAGCGCTACCAGACCTGCTGGAGGCTGAGTTCACAGCTCAAATGGAGCTAGCACTAGACCAGATTGCTGCGGGTCAAGAGGATTGGCAGCAGTACGTCACCAGTTGGAACTATGACTACTTCATCCCTGCTTTAGAACGGGCTAAGAAGCTGGCTGTGAGTCAGCCTTCCAACAATGCAACAACTCCCAAAGGAAAGCTCCGGCGCTATCAAGAACGCAGTGTCCACAGTGTCGAAACTACTTAGCCAAGATTCCGAGCAAGAAGGTAAAGAAGAAGTTCTTTCTCAAGTGCATCAGTGGCTGTGAGGATGTAGTTCTCTTCTGGTCCGACCGAGAGAAGGAATGGGAACAACCTCGCTCCAAAACTCCTGATGGAAAAAGTACAGGCAGACCTCCGGTGACAATCACGACTCATGCTTGCCCCGTGTGCCCCAAGCCTTTAGAAGAGTATCGCTACGAAAAAGAAGGGCAGCAGAAAAGCTTACTGCGCTGCTCAGACCCTAGCTCTCGAACTGACAAGAACCATAAAGAGGCTGTCTACTTCAAGACCCAGAGTGGTTGGTGGAGCCCGAAATATGGGGAGCTTCCATAACAACCGTTTTGGGAACTGAACTTAACAATACCAAGACTAGAAAGCTACGCATTCGGTTTCTCGGGCAGACAGACTGTAGCCAGGTTTAGTTTCTTGCCGCTCACTCCTGTTCTTTTCTTGGAGGTGTTTCTAGTAATGAGTGCCCCCAACAACCTGTGGTCATTGTCTTTAGGCATTTATCGTGACGTACTACCTACAGTTCGGCAGCACTTACGGGAATGGAAAGCACAGGCCCTCCAAATTCCAGATCAAGAGCTGCGCCAACAGGCCATCTCTAGCATTGAAACGAAAACTTTCCATTGTGAGGGTGGCTCGATTTACGGCTTGCTTGTGAGGGAACACAGCCACAAAATCATCCAGTTCATTGTGGCTTATCAAACTATCAGTGATTATCTCGATAACTTGTGTGATCGTAGTACCTCCCTTAACCCCGATGATTTTCGGGCTTTACATGAAGCACTTATGCAGGCACTCACTCCTGGGGCAGCGCACACAAATTACTACCGCTTCCGAGCAGAGCAGAACGACGGGGGATATCTCCATCAATTAGTTACCACCTGCCAAGTAGTTCTGGGGCAACTGCCAGCCTACGCAAATATTGCTCCTGCTCTCAAGGAGTTAGCAAACCATTACTGCAACTTACAAGTGTATAAGCATGTCGCAGTTGAGGAACGGTTACCCCAATTACATGCCTGGTTTACCTCCCAACAAGCGAGCCTGCCAGAGATGAGTTGGTACGAGTTCTGTGCCTGTGCTGGTTCCACCTTGGGCATCTTTTGTCTAGTTGCCTATGCCTGTGAGGAGACCTGTTCTATGAGCTTGGCTGAACAAGTGAAAACCAGTTACTTCCCCTGGGTGCAGGGATTACACATCTTGCTAGATTATTTTATTGACCAGCAAGAAGACCACATAGAGGGCGATCTAAACTTCTGTACCTACTACAACAGCCATGAGGAAATGATTCAACGCTTTACTCACTTTATTCAGCAAGCTAATCGGAGTGTACTGCGGCTACCTGACTTTAGATTTCATCAAATGATTAACCACGGACTAGTTGGGATCTATCTAGCGGACGGCAAGGTAAGCCAACAAAAGAAGCTTCACAGGCTCTCCAGACAACTAATGCGACTGGGCGGGCTTTCCTCCGTGTTCTTTTTGGTTAATGGCTGGGTGATGGCACGGTTACGCTCTCGTCTCAGTCCAGCATTAGTTAGCTTAAGACAAGCACCCAATGAAAAGCTGTTGTCAAGTGGGACTACGCACCAATTGAGGGAGTAAAGAAGATTAACAAAATTGAGGGACTAGTTCCCTTAGCCGTAGAAGCACAGGCCCAATAGAAACTCAACAAGAAACTATCATGTCTAGAATTATTGTGCTAGGAGCAGGTCCGGCAGGTTGCTCTGCAGGCTACCACCTTGCTAAAAGTGGACATCAAGTTACCCTCCTTGATAAATCTCCCTTTCCACGGGATAAAATCTGCGGAGACGGAATCAGTTTTGAGTCAGTCCAAGCATTATCCACAATGGGAATCTACCCCCAAGATATCAAACGGTTGGCGTCTGAGTTTGCTCCTGTGAATGGACTATTGCTGGGAATCTCGAATGGAAATTGCAATACGCAGGTTACGTCACTTGAAGGGTTTTGCATCCCGAGATTTGTTTTTGACAATTTACTCTATGGGCAAGCTATCAATGCAGGATGCACTGCTTTGACACAAACCATTACTAAGCTTGACTGCCGCCAAGAGCTATACAAAGAGTTTGATTACATTATAGATGCACGCGGAGTCTGTGCTGGCGATGCGAATGCTATTGCTATTAGGGCTTACTGGAATATTAAGTCAGAAGACTTTGTTGAACCTTGTCGTTCAAAGGCGCATATTTATTTTGACAAGGTACTTGGCGTCAGCGGGTATGGCTGGATATTTCCAGTGGATACAAAAACTGGATTGTGCAAACTCAATGTTGGCGTAATTCTATGGCTGGACGAGTATCAGAAGCTAAACACGAATATCATTCGGCTGTTTGAGGAATTTATCCAACGGAATCAACAAACCAAAGAGCTCTTCAGCAAAAGCGTTTACCAGCATAAACCTAAGGTTTACCCCTTAGCGACCGCAAAGCAAGGAAGCAGAGTTAGCCAGGGAAAAGTTCTCAAGATTGGTGATGCTGCAAATCTGACAGACCCTCTAACTGGTGAGGGGATTGCCAACGCCATTCTCAGCGGTTTACACGTTTCGCAAGCAATCAATATGAGTACCACTGTCGATCTGGCAGCCGAGAACTGGCAGCGTCTTTACCAAATTTACTTCGAGGAGGATCTCCGTACCGGCTTGCGGATTAAGTCTTTAAGAAAATACTCATTTATGAACAACTTGTTAATTTTGCTGATGAATAGGAATAGCCGTATTGCTGAGCAAGTAACTTACGCAATTGCAGGCTTAACCCCGTATAACAAGCTCCTACCTCCACTTATGAGGTACTAACAAAGGTAACCATTGATGGTTAGCCCTGATTGGCTTGCTCCCCTTTGACAGCCAGTAAAGCTTGCTACCTCGCCTACACTTCCATCAGCTTTGTGTAGGAGGGGACATCGAGTTGCCGGACCATCGCAGCTATGTTTTTTCTTAGCGAATAGATCGGTGCAAGAACAGCGTAAGGTTCACTAAGACGCTCTGCTGAAATCCTGTGGAGCTAGATTGATAAGTAGCAGCAAGTTAAAGCCTACTAGGACGATGCCAAAGAGCCCCGATTGCGCTCACTGCCAACGCTACTCCTTCACTCCCCACCTGGTCTGCGCTATCCATCCCACAGGTCCAAATTTAGGTGATTGCTTGGACTTTGCTCCTAATGCGGCAACAGCAATCGCTTCTGATGAGGATGAGCTGTGCTCCAAATGCGGCAACAGCGATCGCTTCTGATGAGGATGAGCTATGTTTTCCAGGGCTGCTAGCTACAGTGGGGAGCTGATTCCTGCAAACCACAGCCACTTGACCAAAGAGGAGCAGCTTGAGATGTCAAATTTTAAGCTTCCCTGACTGCGTGAAGACAGTGGTAAATGGTTGAAAGCAGTTTGCTATTGGCTCAGGGGAGCAGTTTGTTACAGTGACTATCGAGCCGAAAGCTTCAAGCGTAGAGCAAGCGCAAGCAAATTGATCGATGGCAGGAGTCGCTGCGATCACAGGTTTGATGGAGAAGACCAGAAAATTCGTGCTTAAGAACCCAACCTCTAAACTTGGGTATGTCAATCATTTTGTGTAAGCGAGAAAATATCAATCTGGCATACAGTCAGGGAATTCAATGGCAAAGCGAGATCAATTGCTTTTCCAGTTGGGGATGGGCATGGTCCATTTCTTGGCAATATTCTAGTGCTAGGTAGAGCAACTTAAGTACAGCATCATCATCCGGGAAAGAGCCCTTATTCTTGAGGACTTTACGCAAAGAGCGGTTGAGGGACTCTGCGCAGCATTAGTGGTATAGATTACCCGCCGGATATCTGGAGGGTAGGCAAAGAAGGGGGTAATCCGCTCCCAGTGGCGTAACCATAGTTGGCTAATGGTGGGGTAGCGTATCCCACTGCTGAGCAAAGGTTGCTAGGGCATCCTCAGCCTGCTCAACGGTACTGGCTTGGTAAATCTGCTTGAGGTCAGATGCCACCTCACGCTGCTGTTTCCAAGGGACATACTTGAGGAGTTCCTCACTAAGTGGACGATGCACAACATGCCTGGGCTTGAGGGTAAACCGCTTCAATTGCTTCTGGAAGGCTTACGTTGGCCATCGACACAGGCAATGAACATGTCCTGCAGTCCCAGTTTTCAGCTCTGTGAGGATGCCCAACCAAAACTTGGCTCCTTCAGTCTGAGATAGCCACATCCCCAAGAGTTCTTTATTACCTTCAAGATTGACGCCCAGAGCCAAATACACGGCTTTATTGCAGATGCGGTTGCCCTCTCGGACTTTGACAACCAGAGCATCCAGCCAGACGATAGGATAGACCGACTCCAGGGGTCGCGATTGCCATTGACGCACTTCCTCAATCACGACATCTGTGACTTGGCTAATCAGGGTCGCTGAGATTTCTACCCCACAGAGTTCCTGGAGTTGAGCCCGAATGTCACGGGTACTCGAACCTCTTGCATACAGCGCAATTATCTTCTGCTCAACCCAGCTAAACGGCGCTGACCTTTGGGTACCAGGACTGGCTCAAAGGTACTCTGACGGTCACGGGGAACCTGAAGGGGAATCCGACCCAGCTCTCCTTGCACGGTTTTAGCTGAGTAGCCGTTGCGAGTGTTGCGCTCTAGTGGCTCTGGCTCTGTTACTGCTAAATCGAGCCCACGACCCTGGAGTTGCTCGTGCTCTAAATGATGGCTTAGCTCTGCGCTCAAGGCTCGCTCGACCAGGCGCTTGGTCAGTTGTTTGTAGCCCCTCCTGCCCAAGGACAGCTTCAGGTCCCTGGTAATCCTCCTAGCAGTTCATCGAGTAGTTCGGCTCGGGTCTTTTCAATTCTTCTTCAGGCATGGCGGTCTCCTGGGTTGTTTAAGGTACTTTAGACCGCTTACACAAATTAATTTACACTCTCCTAAACTTTTGAACGCAAACAGAAAAAGCCTAAAAGAAGCCACGACTTTTAACACTAGCACTGATGGGTACGTAGCAACATTACTACTTCAAATTTCTTACTCTACTAGCTTTACGGGTCCTTTTCTCGGTTATACTCTTATCGCATCTCCAGCAATAGAGAGAATAGATGCTGATCGGAGTTATCAACCAAAGGGAGGGGTAGGTAAGAGCACAACTGCTACTCACCTTGCCTACTGGTTAAGTAGCTATCATAATCAAAACACCCTCGTCATTGACTCAGATTCTCAGCAGGTTCCAGTCAGTGGCTTCAGAGTATGGGACTAGCTTTTCGGGTCATTGATGATCTGAAGAACTTTTGAGACGGCGACCGATCTCACAGACCAGTACGACTCGATTGTGATTGATGCTCCTGGTGTCTTGGGAGAAACTACCAAGTCAATTCTGCTTGCAGTTGACCCTACTTTTGATTCCTGTGCAAGCAACACAACTGGATATAGCAAGCACTGAGAAGATTGTCCGTCTAGTTCACAATGTACAAAAAGTACGAAAAGGTTCTTCCTGTAAATTTTCCGTTGATCGCCCAGGCTGAGCCGGAAACCAAAGTTATTGCCACTGCCACATTGAGTTCAGCTACCTTGAGTAGACTTAAAAAGCTGCTGCTGCCTCTGGGTCTCCAACTCATCGCTTTCTTTTTCTGGCGACGACCCACTGCTAGGTCTACACCTTTCTCCATTCGTCCACTACCTATCGTCACCATACCTGCCTTACTGCGACGGTTGTAGTCGATGATTTCTTGCTGATGTCTTTCGAGGTAACCGATCAACTCCTCACACTTATCCTGATTTCTGGCCGTGACCTGAGTCTTCAGGTATTCCAGAACAATCGTCGTTTCCCCTGCCATAACTGTGGCAGTAGGAATTTCAAATGCCTTGATTTTTCTGTCTTGTTCACAGCAATCATGGACATGAAGTCTTCGGGTTTTGCACAGGTGATACCAGTCCAAGAGGATCACAACTGCTACACCGAAGACCGCCAGCATTCTGTTGCGAATCGCTCTGGCTCCATCAGTAATAGCCACCAAGTTCAAGGGTGAGGTTCACTGCCATAGAACTGCATCACCTTGGCTCCCACCACAGTCGCTAAGCAAGCGTTTTCGCCTGTGTCATCTAGAGGGGCAGTGATGTATTCAAAGTCTCAGTTGCCTTTTGCAACATCACTATATTGGTGGTGATGGCAGGCGTCTTGGATTGGGAAGGGGCCTTTTCTCCACTTCTTCTCTGGGACCTTTGCTTTTGAGTGCGGTTTTCGCTTTGCCCCTTGACCTGGATACCATCGTCAAACACCAGGGTCTCCCGCTGCGCTGGGTCGTAAAGGTCCAGCTGAGGGTTGACTCTCATCAAGGGGATTAGCTTGGGCGAGGGTTCTCTCTACACTCTGCGGATTTTCTGACTGAGGGCTTCAGCTTTGGTCTTGACGATGGCTCCAGATCGTCTGGTCGCTCAACAAGGGTTTGCCACTCACTCGCTCCACTAGCCCTGCCACTTCCTCATAGCTAAGGCGATTGCTGTAGTAGCCACACAACTCCTGCAATCGAGGGCTGACATAGCCTTCTCTCAACTGGTGTGTCACCTGCAAGTAGCTTGTCCCTTGTCCTTGGAACTGATAGGTCTGCAACGGAAAGCGGAACCTGACCATGCAAGGTTTTAATGCACACTGGGCGGGTTCCATTACAGATAGGTTCCCTGTTTTTTCCCTGCTGGGTAAACTGGCTTTGGGCTTGTCGCAATAACTCTGCTTCGATGTCAGGTAGTGCTTGTTGTCTCCAGTGTTCTACTGCCCCCTCGATATCATGAAGGCTTTGGCTACCCAAATCCATCTGGTACGGGTCCAACTGACTCAAGCGGTTGCCCTCTTCATCTCGAATGAGAATTTCCACTCTTGCTTTCATATTTGACTCCTTCAACTTTAGGCATTCCCTGCAGTCGACTGGATCATCAGATCATCAACTGAAAATTTACAGGTGGACTTGTTGTCGCTTAAATAGCTTTGACTAGCTCTGGAGAGTTATTTACAGGGCTGTTCACCTTACTACTGACAGGGAAAGCTACCATTTCCTCAGATGGGTAGGGACTCAGCAGAGGCTGGAGCTGTTCGGGCTGTTGAACTTCCGGGTCCATCCATAGCTGATAGTGCTCAGGCTTCAAGATCACGGGCATGCGATCGTGCAGAGGACGAACTAGCTCGTTAGGTTCGGTCGTCAGGTGGGTGCAAGAATCGATAACACTGCCATCTGGCCCTTGCCAATGCTCCCACAGTCCGGCAAAGGCAAAGGGTTGCCCATCGCGCATCCGTATATAGTAGGGCTGCTTCTTCCCTTGCGCTCGCTGCCACTCGTAGAAACCATCTGCCAGAACCAGGCAGCGGCGGTGGCGGAAGGCAGAGCGAAAAGAAGGTTTCTCAGCAACCGTCTCAGCCCTAGCGTTGATCATCTTGGACCCAATCTTCGGGTCCTTCGCCCAAGAGGGAATCAGCCCCCACTGCAGCAAGCGCAGCATACGCTTGTGGCTATGTTGCTCAACTACTACCGTTGCCACAGAGTTAGTTGGCGCAACGTTGTACTGAGACTCCAGCGATGGAACCTCATCTAACTGGAACTTCTCGATTAGCGATTGCGCTGGCTGGCTGAGGGTGTATCGTCCACACATACGACTATTTTAGTATCTGACATGGGGTGAAAGGTGGCAGTTCAAGCCTTGACGATCATCAGCTCGTCCCACCTGGTTGTCCATCGGTTCGACCGGAACTGAACACGAGTCTGCCAGCGCTGCTCGAATCCCATCACGGCGAAACGAACCTTGTCTGGGCCGTAAAGGAAATTGAGTTCATCAACCGTCTGCATCAACTGCTGAGGCCGAGTATCTTCAGGATTGGAATCTTGAAACAAGCTCAACTGGAGCACCCCCTGCTCAGTAATGCGGGTAAGCAGCACCCCTGCCTTTTTGAACTGGACTCCCTCTCTCCACACCTTCTCGACTAGGAGCATCGCATACTTCAGCAATGTTGGGGTATGGTTGCTGGCTACCCATAACTGGCACTTTGCGGAGTTGCTGTAGTAGGGCTCCTTGAATCGGCTGGAGTGGGCAAAGACGCTCATCATTCCAGCCGCTAATCCCTCCCGACGCAACTTCTGAGCAGCTTTTGCTGTGAAAGTGGCGATCGCTTCCTGCAACTCTTGCAAACTACAAACAGGTTGCCCAAAGGAGCGGGATACGACCATTGACTTGCGAGGCAGAGGTTGCAGTTCCAGATGCAGGCAAGGGCAACCACGAAGCTCCATCGAAGTGCGCAGCCCCACCACAGAGAGCTTCTGGCGGACCCAGCCCTGGGGTGCATCCCGCAGCTTCAAAGCGGTATCGATTCCCTCAGCACTCAAGTACCTCCCCCAGCGCTGCCCGATACCCCAGACATCGGCGATTGGCAAAGCAGCAAGCAGCTCCTGCTGCACAGCAGAGCCAGTAATGTCCAGAACCCCATCGAGATCCGGGAACAGCTTGGCGAAGTGCAGTGCTACCTTGGCTAAAGTCTTGGTCTCACCGATGCCGATGCGAGTGGGAATCCCCGTGTGTTGTTGCAGCGTAGCGCGGATTCGACGAGCATAGTCGCGCCTGCTGGGGGCTGGGATGTGGTCGAGTGCAAAGAAGGCTTCGTCAATGCTGTAGCGCTCTACTGATGGGCTGAACAGCCGCAGAGTCTCCATCACTCTGGCACTTAGGTCATTGTAGAGCGTGTAGTTACTGCTTCGCGCTTGCAGATTGGCGGTGTGCATCAAGTGTCGGAATTTGAAGAACGGCTGGAACTTCTTCACCCCCAAAGCCTTTGCCGCCTCATTCATCGCCACGATTGCTCCGTCATTGTTGGATAACACTACCAGAGGGGTTGCCCACAGACGCGGCTCAAAAACAGATTCACAAGAGCAATAGAAGCTTTGACAGTCGCATAGAGCGATGACTGTCTCCTTCATCGCCCTACAGCTTGTGAAAGACGCTGACGACAACACCCCAGACA
>JAUJON010000112.1 GCA_030447595.1 Thermosynechococcaceae cyanobacterium YX3bin19 | reverse complement strand
CTCGTCTGGTTGTGGTAGGTAGAGGGTAAACGTACTTCCCTGTCCTGGATGACTGACTAGCCGAATTTCTCCACCTAAGAGCCGGGCAATTTCTCGGCTAATGGAAAGTCCTAACCCAGTCCCGCCGTACTTACGACTGGTGGTACCATCAGCCTGCTGAAACGCTTCAAAAATAACTTTCTGTTTGTCGGCAGCAATGCCGATGCCCGTATCCTTCACTGAAAAAGCTACAACCCTATCGGCCTGAGTAAGCGTCTCATGTTCTGGGCTCCAGCCCTGGGTCACGACTTCAGCTTGCAGGGTTACCTGGCCTTTTGCTGTAAACTTAAACGCATTGGAGAGCAAATTCTTGAGCACTTGCTCTAAACGTTTCGGGTCCGTATGAATCGCTCTCGGTAGCTCAGGTGAAAATTCAATCATGAAATCAAGTTGCTTGTCCTGGGCAACTTGCCGGAACGTTCGCTCCATATCGGCTCTCAGGTCTGTGAACAGTATCCGATCAACCTCGACAGACATCGTTCCAGATTCAATTTTCGCGAGATCGAGGATGTCGTTGATTAAGCCCAGTAAATCGCTGCCTGCAGAATGAATCGTGCGAGTGTAATCGACTTGCTTCGCTGTCAGGTTGCCATCCGGGTTGTTGCTCAACAGCCGGGACAGAATTAACAGGCTGTTGAGCGGGGTGCGCAACTCATGAGACATGTTGGCAAGAAACTCAGACTTATATTTAGAAGTCAGCGCCAGTTGTTCGGCTTTTTCCTCTACAGACATCCTGGCCTGGTCAATTTCTCGGTTCTTGCGCTCCACCTCCTGGTTTTGCACGGATAGCAAGCGTGCTTTTTCTTCTAGCTCCTGGTTGGTTTGCTGTAATTCTTCCTGCTGATTTTTCAGGAGCTCCTCAGAGGACTGGAGGGATTTGGCTTGTTGTTCTAAACGCTCGTTCGTCTCTGTCAGTTCTTTTTGCCGGGTTTGTAACTCCTCTGCCATAGATTGAGATTGCTTGAGCAACTCCTCGGTGCGCATGCTGGCGGCAATGGTATTGAGCACAATGGCAATACTCTCCGTCAATTGATCAAAGAAGTTTAGATGAATCTCGTTAAAGTGCCGAAATGAGGCAAGTTCAATTACCGCTGTCACATGCCCCTCAAACAGCACCGGTAAGACGACGGCATTCAGCGGCGTTGCCTCTCCCAGGCCAGAACTAATCTTGATATAACTATCAGGGACTTCAGTAATTAAAATCCGTTCCTTTTCTAGGGCGCATTGTCCTACCAGACCTTCCCCCAAGTTAAACTGGTTCGCCAGATGCTTGCGCTCTCGGTAAGCGTAGGAACTGATCAACTTCAACCGCCCTTCCTGGGATGCACCGTCCATCAGGTAGAAAACCCCATGCTGGGCAGAGACGAGCGGTGCCAGTTCCGACAAAATCAGTTTAGACACTGCTTCTAAATCTCGTTGACCTTGAAGCATGCGGGTAAACTTGGCCAAGTTAGTTTTCAACCAGTCTTGCTCGGTGTTTTTCTGGGTGGTCTCTCGCAGATTGGCGATCATCTGGTTGATGTTGTCTTTCAGAATCGCCACTTCGCCTTGGGCCTGGACGGCGATGGAGCGGGTCAAATCTCCTTTCGTCACGGCACTAGCAACTTCCGCGATCGCTCGCACCTGAGTGGTTAGATTGGCAGCCAGTTCATTGACGTTATCCGTCAGATCTCGCCAGGTACCAGATGCCCCTGGAACCCTGGCCTGTCCCCCCAGCTTACCTTCAATTCCCACTTCCCGCGCCACCGTCGTCACTTGATCGGCAAAGGTAGCGAGAGTATCGATCATCTCGTTGATCGTATCAGCCAGGGTTTCAATCTCCCCCTTGGCTCCCAGTGCTAGTTTGCGCTTCAAGTCACCGTTGGCAACTGCCGTTACCACTCTGGCAATTCCTCGCACCTGAGCAGTGAGGTTCCCGGCCATAGAGTTAACACTGTCCGTCAAGTCCTTCCAGGTGCCGGCAACGCCCCGGACATCTGCCTGACCCCCCAGTTTACCTTCAGAGCCGACTTCTCTTGCCACCCGCGTCACCTCCGAGGCAAAGGAGCTGAGCTGGTCCACCATGACGTTGATGGTGTTCTTCAGCTCCAGGATCTCGCCAGCTGAGCTGGTCCACCATGACGTTGATGGTGTTCTTCAGCTCCAGGATCTCGCCTTTAACGTCGACCGTGATCTTCTTGGACAAGTCACCGTTGGCCACAGCTGTAGTAACTTCCGCAATATTCCGTACCTGGGCTGTAAGGCTACCGGCCATGAAGTTAACGTTGTCGGTGAGGTCTTTCCAAGTACCGGCAACCCCCTTGACCTCCGCCTGAACTCCCAATTTGCCTTCAGAGCCAACTTCTCTTGCTACCCGCGTCACTTCCGAGGCAAAGGAGTTCAACTGGTCCACCATGACGTTGATCGTGTTTTTCAACTCCTGGATTTCGCCTTTGACATCCACAGTAATCTTCTTGGACAAGTTACCGTTGGCCACAGCAGTGGTGACTTCCGCAATATTCCGTACCTGGGCCGTCAGGTTGCCCGCCATGGAGTTGACGTTGTCGGTCAGGTCTTTCCAAGTGCCGGCAACCCCCTTGACCTCCGCCTGAACTCCCAATTTGCCTTCAGAGCCAACTTCTCTTGCTACCCGCGTCACTTCCGAGGCAAAGGAGTTCAACTGGTCCACCATGACGTTGATCGTGTTTTTCAACTCCTGGATTTCGCCTTTGACATCCACAGTAATCTTCTTGGACAAGTTACCGTTGGCCACAGCAGTGGTGACTTCCGCAATATTCCGTACCTGGGCCGTCAGGTTGCCCGCCATGGAGTTGACGTTGTCTGTTAGGTCTTTCCAAGTTCCTGCAACCCGATTGTCCTCCGCCTTTACTGCCATTTTGCCTTCAGTTCCGACTTCTATTGCTACTCGCGTCACCTCAGAAGCAAAGGAGCTGAGTTGAGCCACCATCGTGTTGACGATTTGGGCGGTTTGGAGAAAGTCACCCTTAAGAGATCTGCCTTCAATTTCCAGGGCAATGGATTGTGAGAGATCTCCATTGGCAACGGCTCGGATCACGCGGGAGGTTTCTACCGTGGGTTGAACCAAGTCCGCAATCAGGGTATTGACAGACTCAATGCTGGCTGTCCAAGAACCGCCAGCAGCTCCGAGAGAGGCGCGTTGAGATATTTTGCCTTCCTTACCAACAACGTTGCTGATCCGCTTCAGCTCATTGGCCATCAACTCATTCTGCTCAATGATGTCATTGAGCGTATCGGCTATTTTTCCAGCCATGCCCGTCTGATCAAGCGGCATGCGAACTGAGAAGTTACCTTTTTTGAACGCTGCCAATGTTCTCAGTAGCTGCTTTAGATCTAAATTGTCCGAATCATCCTTAGTTGCCTGTTCAGTTGGCATGGTCTTAATCCTTACAAGAGGTATTATCAATAGGTCTAGCCCTAATTTGGCCATTCCTATCTAAGGGCGAGGGTAAGCATGAAACTTTGAGTGTGGCTGGCGCTCTTAATGGCGCAATAGTTCTAGTAGGGACCCAGACTCGTGGGCCAAGAAACTTAAAAAAGTTTGGTCTGCGAGCAGCAATTAAACGGATGATGCTTGCCACTGGTGCAACCATTGAATAATCGTAGGAGGGATCTCTTTACGGGTTCTACTGGTGGGATCGATGCAGACATGACGGGTGTTTACTTTAGCAACAGGTTGATCGCTTTCCCCGGCACCAAACACCTCGTAGAAAATTTCAAATTTATGAGGGTCTAACTGCTTTGGGGTTAAGGAGATAACCTGGCGATCGCCACAAAACATTGGGCGAAAGAAATCTACACTAGCATGGACAATCGGAAACCCCACTGAGGAACGACTGAAGAACGACGGGAGGTTGATTCCTGCCGTAGCTAGGGATTCTTCATAGGCTTCATGACACATTGCTAAGACGTTAGCAAAATAGACTACGCCAGCGGCATCGGTATCCTGAAAGCGAACTGTTCGAGAGTAAGTAAATGGCAAGCTTCTCGTCCCTTTTGACGCCCTCCAGGCTTAGAGCCTCTAAGCCTCTGCCTGAAACCTGTAAAATCTCATTTTAGCTCTAGGGTGATACCTCCTCGGCTGGGACCGGGCCGTCATACTCTTGATATGGATACTTATAAAGCACGATGAATTTACCCGAATCCAGCAGGCTCCAGTTTACCCCCGACTTAAACATTTGCCGGGTACTCAATGGCATGTGGCAGGTTTCTGGCGCCCATGGAGTGATCAATCCCAGGAGTGCTGTTCAAAGCATGTTTCAGTACTTTGATGCTGGCTTTACCACCTGGGACCTGGCAGACCATTACGGTCCTGCAGAAGACTTGATTGGGGATTTCCGGCGTCAACTGGCTACCTCCCATGGGCAAGAAGCGCTATCTAGTCTTCAGGCTTTCACCAAGTGGGTGCCGCGACCAGCCCGAATGACCAAAAAGCTGGTAGAGCAAAACATTGATGTGTCTCGCAGGCGAATGAACGTTGACACGCTGGATCTGCTGCAATTTCACTGGTGGGAATACAGAGATGACAACTACCTGGAGGCGCTGAAGTACCTATCAGAACTCCAGGCCGAGGGCAAGATTAAGCACCTAGCCCTGACTAACTTTGACACGCAGCACCTGAAAATTATTGTGGATAGCGGTATTAAAGTTGTGTCTAATCAGGTCCAGTTCTCACTCATTGACCAGCGGCCTAACCAGTCTATGGTCCAGTTTTGTCAAGAGCAGGGAATCTGGCTGCTGGCCTACGGCACCGTCTGCGGAGGCTTGTTATCAGAAAAGTACCTCGGGGTACCTGCCCGAGGGGTCAAGCTCAACACCGCGAGTTTGAGAAAGTATAAAAATATGGTCGATGCCTGGGGCGACTGGCACTTATTTCAAGAACTCCTTGCCACCCTCCAACAGATTGCTGGAAAACACGGGGTCAGCATTGCTAATGTGGCAGTGCGTTACATTTTAGATCAACCTGCAGTCGCAGGAGCAATTGTCGGCGCTCGTTTAGGTGTTGCAGAACATTGGTCAGATAATGCGCGAGTGTTTAATTTAACACTAGGCAGTTCCGACTATGACCAGATTCATGCCGTATTGCAGCGATCGCGGGACCTCTATCAACTCATTGGCGACTGTGGGGACGAGTACCGGCGCTAGTTCGGCAATAGAGTTATTGATATTTGCTGAAGAGGGAGGCAAATCCACGATTGATCAAGCACAATATGCTTGTAGTTGCTTCAGAAGTGGTATTTCGGTGCGCCCAGTCAAGTCCTCTCCCAGGCAGAAGTCGGCTCCTAAGCAGCGATCTTCTAGGCGAAAGTCCCCTCCTCAACAGAACTTGCATCCCAGGCAAAAACCTAAAATGCCGGCAAAACGAGTGCAGCCGCAACGCTATCGCCTGCTGTGGCTGACGGCTTTCCTGGCTTTTGCCATGGGGTTTACCTACGGCCAGTGGAGCAACAATCTTCCACCCCAAGCGGTGCTAGTCCTCGGTGGGTCGCTCAGCCGGGAGAAGTTTGCGACAGAATTTGCCTACCAACACCCGGACTTACCCATCTGGGTTTCTGGCGGTAGTAACCCAGAGTACGCAGAGTGGTTGTTTGACAAAGCCGGGATTGAGGGCGATCGCGTCCATCTTGACTACGATGCGGTAGACACAGTCACAAATTTCACAACGATTGTTGACAAGCTGAAAGCGAACGGCATCCAGAGTATTTACTTGATTACCTCCGACTACCACATGCGGCGGGCCCGCGTGATCGGTGAAATTGTTTTAGGCAGCCGTGGCATTGACCTACAGCCGGTACCGGTGAAGTCGGAGCGACCGCCTGAACCTTTGGAGAAGGCTCTACTCGATGGTGCTAGAGCTGTACTTTGGTTAACTACCGGCTCCACCGGCTCTACCCTGGGGCAAACTTTGAGGTCCCAACCTCTGTCTCCCTCCTCGGCCTCAGCTGCCTTTAAGGAGTCGCTAGGGCGTTTTCTTCCTGAACTAAAACATAAGGCTGAACAATCAGGGCCATGAATTGCTTCGTAGGATTTTGATTCCAGCTATGAAGTTGCTCATCGGACGGTTTGTAAATCAGTTGTTCCCCGATCCAGCGCTGTACTGAAGTGACGTTGTCACTGGCGATCGCAACTCCTACATCCAGTAAATCCAGACCTGGGGTAACGATCACAACTGCGTTTCTTTTAGCGTGGGGGATCAAGTAGTTCCACTCGATCTCATCCATCATCTCAGCCAGCTCTGTTCTGATATCCATGAATTGAAATTTCCTTTGCTAGAGGCAACTGAACTCTGGGGAACCTGCCTCAGCGCCCTAAAGCATGTAGCTTATTGATGATATCAGCACAGTGCTGAGTCACAGTCGCTAGCTGAGCGCGATCAGTCGAAGGTGGGGGTTGAATCAGCTCCCCAATGCGGATCGTCACCGGCACCGGCCGGGGAACCCGTTTGCCCTTCGTGACAATTTCCTGGGTGCCCCACAAACTCACAGGCACAATCGGTGCCTGGGCCTTGGCAGCTAGCAGAGCAGCGCCTAGCTTTGGTTCAGTCACTCGCCCGTCTGGCGTACGAGTGCCGGTGAGAAACACCCCAACAGCCCATCCATTGGCTAAGGAGTCCAAAGCTGCCCGGATTGCCGCGCGGTCCCCTGTGCCCCGTTTAACTGGATAAGCCCCGTACCAGCGGATCAAGGTGCCAAGCACGGGCACTTGAAACAGCTCTTGCTTTGCCATAAAAGCTACGGGCCGCTGCATGCAGTTAGAGACAATCGGGGGATCAAAGTCACTCGCATGATTGCTGACGACGAGCAGTGGCCCCTGCTGCGGGACTTGCTCAGCACCGTAAATTCGGCCTCGGAGATACAGGTGCAGCACCGGGCTGACCACAGACCACTTGAACCCGTGGTACAGGAACAAACTCATCGCCGGTTCACGGTTGCGGCCCATCGAAGTACCTCCTGTGGAACTGCCTGGTTAAGTCGGCAACTCAGCAACGCTGCTGACATTTTCTAACTTTAAATCCGGGCACGTCCGCTTCACTAGACCCGTC
>JAUJON010000111.1 GCA_030447595.1 Thermosynechococcaceae cyanobacterium YX3bin19 | reverse complement strand
CCATGACCTACTTCCCCCATCTGAAGGTTACTCCTTAGAACGCTGATTGGTATTAGTTCTCCCAGCAGCGGCAGTTACGTCAGGAAGGCTACCTATTCTGTTCAGCAACCACTGGCTCAAATTGCCTAGACGTGGATGGTGCCATTAGGCACCATTGCACCGCACAGGATGACACTCGTTCAGTCGGCCTCATCTAAATCTGCCCCAGTTAAGTTTGCCCTGTGCAGAATAGCTCCGTCTTTGCTAGTCCGTCTAGAGTGCCAGCCGTAACATGCTTGAGTGATCAAGCTCTAGGGTTGCCTCTAGTAGATCTGCAGGCAATAAAGCTGATCGCCAAGCACTGAAATCACTGGGAGGAGGCTGATTCATGCCTTACCTTGAGTTTTTAAGCAAGCTCTAGTCGCTGTTTCAGTTCTGCTCTAAGCTTGTCCTGCTCTTCTAAAGATCCAGCGAGCAGTAAAGCGACTTTTCCAGCCAAGATGGTACCCCAGTTTACAAGGATTGCCCCCGCGCCATCCGCGTTCAACTCAATACCACTGAGATCAATTTCACTCATAGAGCGCAGCTTGCTCGTAAATGTCTCGCTGGTCCAGCTGGTGATATTGAGCTTGTTGGCAATCCCTGTGGGATAAGAGGCACCATTAAACCGTGGATTGCACTCAATCGCCAGGTAACGTGTGCCCGTTGCTGCTTTCACGACAGCCACATCAAAGGCAAAAAGCCCCTTCATGCCGTGTTTGGCCATCCACTCAGCCATTGGATCAACAATTTCCCACGGCTGATGGGCAGTAGGGTAACGATTGCCGCTGTGGGCATAACCATCCAAAACCTGTTCCGTCGCGGCTAAACGGTCAACTCCCTCGGCGGTAACGCAGTACTGCAAATTCAAAAAGTTTGTCGCAATTACTTCCTCCTGAACCTGCAGCGGGATATCGTCCGCCAGCATTTCCAGCGCCTGGAGCAACTGCTGTTCGTCTTCGCAGCGGCTAATTCCTGCCCCATCTACTGCAACAGCAGGTTTGAGGTAGCAGGGAAAGGGAAGCTGGGCATAGCGCTTGATTGCGGTTTTGTTTTCAGCACAGATGGTTTTCGGTATGCAAACCCCAAGTTCTTCGGCCAGTTGAATGAAGTTGTTTTTAGAGTTAATGAACTGCACCACGTTGAGCCAGTCCTGATCGAGCTTGCGCAACCACTCCACTTCAGAACTCGCTTTGTTGTCTGCATCGCCAAAGAAAAAAACAGAGATTTCGCAGTCGGGGTAGTCCGCCAACCGTTCCAGAGAGGTATCCCACACAACATTTTTGCTGTGGCTAAGACCAATCCGAGCATAGTGCTTCGCAATCGCATCCCACTCAAGCTCTAAATCAGGGTGCAATTGGATAATATCTTCGGGTTCCGTCATCCCCAACACCCTGCCGGAATAAAGATGATTGCCAACTACACGCTCGTGAGTGCAGTGCATGATGTCGTGGTTATAGATTTTCTTACGGGTCACTTTGGCATTCTCTCTACAATCAATTTTTTGCTCTCAAGTTCGCTGGATTGCCAGCCATAAACTTAGCTATGCAAAGCCTAAATTTTCCAGCTCTCGTCCCTGGTCTTAATTCAACTTATAGCTCGGTAAGCGAACTTGTCATTACCAGATTCCCCTGAATTGCCAGTTTTAGTTGTCGAAAATAATACCTATCGCTGCGGCTCCCAGTTCAATTATTCGTAAAGTTTTGTGTTAGCAGCCATAAAGTACCGCCAGCAATCAGCACTGTCAGAGCTTAAAAGCCTGTGTCCTTGCCGTCAGCGATCGCCATAGGAATTCCTAGTAGCACCGTTGTTCAGAACGTGTAGGGGACAGATACCCAAGCCAAAAACGTCCACTAGTCCTGGTGATGCCCGATGTACCGTCAGCGACTACAACCATTTGATTTTGCAGTGAGATAATATAACCTACTGATTGAAAGGCTGTAGAGAAGTTGTTATGACAGCGACAAACGTTCTTGGAGGCGCACTGGAGACTTGCTGCACTTCTCCTGTGACTGGATTTTACCGGGATGGAAAATGCAATACTGGCGGGGGTGATTTTGGGGCCCATATTGTCTGCGCCGAAGTGACAGAAGCATTTCTGGCATTCACCCAGTCTCAGGGAAATGATTTGAGTACGCCCATGCCCATGTTCGACTTTCCCGGTTTGAAGCCGGGCGATCGCTGGTGTTTGTGTGCAGCGCGATGGCAGGAAGCGCTCGCTGCTGGAGTTGCCCCACCGGTAGTTTTGTCAGCCACCCATGCAATGGCTTTGGAGCACGTTTCTTTAGATGAACTAAAGCACCATGCTCTTGACGCTAGCTAAGATCCTGCAAAGGGACTTTGTAGCCTTGAGTAGTTGCTAGTGAGCTACCTTGATGACAAGGAAGGGAGAGCTGTGGAATCAAGCGAGTACGAATTTAATCAGAAGCAGAATGAGTTGCTGCAAGATTTAGCCAAGAAAATGAACTTCGTGGCGATATTGGCGATCGCCGGCGGAATTCTTGGCATGCTTGCGGGTCTAATTGTGCTATTGACTGCCAGCGCTAATGCCACTGGGGATCGAAGCCTGGACTTCAGCAACCTTATTCAAGGAATCTTCTTGCTGTTGATTGGCATCTGGACCAGAAATGCCGCAATCGCCTTTAAACGCGTCGTCAATACTACCGGTCGGGATGTCGAAAATTTGCTGGCAGCCCTCAGAGAGCTGCGAAAGCTTTATACCCTGCAATACTGGCTGGCTATTGTCATCCTGGTATTGCTAGCCATTGCTTTGGTGGCTACCGTCATTGCCCGCTAGTCCAAGCCCGCAATAGTATTAGAGTTGGGTTAACCGAGAAGAAAAGACATTGATCTGCAGAATATTGTGTTAGACCTTGCCACCCTGGACCTATTTGACCCTAGCTTCTATCTAGGACAGAACCCAGATGTCGCAGTAGCCGTTAGCAGCGGCGCTTTTAGCAGCGCTCTGGACCACTTCACCCAGTTTGGTCAATTTGAAGGTCGAGATCCGGGTTACCTGTTTGATACCGGGTTCTATCTAGAACAGAATCCAGATGTCGCAGCAGCTGTGGATAGGCAAGAATTGACTGGGATAGAACACTTCACCCAGTTTGGTCAATTTGAAGGCCGAGACCCGAGTGACTGGTTTGATACGAGCTATTACTTAGCACAGAACCCGGATGTCGCAGCAGCGGTTAGCAGCGGCAGTTTCACGAGTGGGATAGAACACTTTACAAAGTTTGGTCAATTTGAAGGTCGAGATGCTAGTGCTCCAGAGGTTCTGTTGGCGGTGGCTGGTCAATCCGTTGGTCTAGAGGTTGCTCAAACTCCTGAACAGCAAGCAAGCGGATTGATGTATCGCCCCACGCTAGCGAGCGATCGCGGCATGCTCTTTACTTTTGATCCGCCTCAGATCGTCACCTTTTTCATGAAGAACGTCCTCATTCCTTTAGACATCATTTTTCTGCGGGATAGACAGGTGTTAGAAATTGCGGCGAACGTTCCACCCTGCACGGCTGAGCCCTGTCCGCTATACTTTCCCACCGTTGAGTCTGCTGAGGGCAATAAACCTACCCCTGTTGATCAGGTAATTGAACTACGAGGGGGCCGAGCCGCTGAACTGGGACTTCAGGCGGGAGACTTTGTGTCAATCTCTACTTCTGCTGCAGCGGATAGCTACCTGAGAACCGATAGCGGTTTGGAGCAAATAAGAGCCGCTACCGCCGAGAACTGAATCGCAGAGTGTAGAGCCAAAAGCCGGCTCACTCGACCAAATCTTCCTTAGGTCCACGGAGAACCTGGTGTAAGGTTTGCAACAATTCCTGAGCTGTGTAGGGCTTAGACAAAAATGCTTCAACTCCCGCTGTTTGCTTAAGTTGCTCGTTCGTCACGAGTCCGCTCACTGCAATAATTTTCACCTGCGGATTCATCTTTCGCAATGTGCGAATGGCGGTGGCACCGCCCATCGAAGGCATGATCATGTCCATCAATACCCCACTGATTCTATCCTTGTGCTGGGCGTACAGGGCGATCGCCTCAATACCATCGCTAGCCGTTAGCACCTGGTAGCTGTATGTTTCCAAGGTTGCTTGGGTGATCTCTCGAATTGCAGTTTCATCATCCACTACCAGGATCAACTCCCCCTGCCCCAGCGGCAGTTCCAACTCTTCCACGGTTGCTGCTTCAGCCTCTGACAACGCGGGTAAGTACACCTTGAACTGAGTGCCTTTACCCACTTGACTGGCTACCTTGACAAATCCGCCATGGCTTTTGACAATGCCGATTACAGTTGCCAGCCCCAGCCCTGTCCCCTTACCGAGTTCTTTAGTCGTGAAAAACGGCTCAAAGATTCTCTGCATGACTTCCGGCGGCATGCCTACTCCACTATCGGAAACTGTAATCACGATGTAGGGACCGACCTGGGCCTCTAAAGTCATGCGGGCATAGTGGGCATCGATGAAGAAATTTTCCCCAGTGATACTTAACTTGCCACCCTCTAGCATGGCATCCCGAGCATTGACACACAGGTTCATCAGCACCTGGTGTATTTGCGTAGCATCTCCAGAAATTGGCCACAAGCCTGATGGGAGATCTAGGAAAATTTCAATGGATTTGGGAAAAGTTTGCTTGGCAATCTGCTGCACTTCTTTAATCAGGTGCCTGACCTGCAAGGTTGTGCGCTGACCTTCGATACCGCGAGCAAATGACAACACTTGCTTGACGATTTCAGCGCCTCGCTTTGTGTTGGATTCCAGTATCTCCAGCATCCGCTGACTCTGCTCATCGGCGTCGGGAAACTTCAGCGGTAGCATCTGCGCTACGGCAAGAATGGGTGTGAGGATATTGTTCAGGTCATGGGCAATGCCTCCGGCCAGGGTGCCTACGCTTTCCAGGCGCTGGGCCCGGAGAAACTGTGTTTCCAGTTGTTTTTTTTCGGTAATATCGGTGTCTACGGTCAGGATTGCTTTGGGTTTCCCGGCTTCATCCCTTACCAGTGCCCAGTGACATTCGGCAATAACGCCCTTGCCAGATTTGGTGACTTTAGGCAACTCCCCTCGCCACTCACCTTTCTCGATCACGGTCTTCATAGCCAATTCCAGTTGCGGTAAGCCTTCCCTATTCAACAGCTCGATAGCATTCTTGCCCAAGACCTCCTCCGCCTGCCAGCCATACAACCGCTCAGCACCACGATTCCAAAACAAGATTTGGCCCTCTAGGTCGCGAGCAAAGATTGCCTCTGTTGCAACATCAAGTAAGGCAGCTTGTTCACGAATTTTCTGTTCCGCACGCTTGCGCTCAGTGATATCTGAAGAAATGCCGACAACGCCGATCAATACGCCTCTGTTGTCGTAGATCGGCGAGTCGGTGACTTGCGCGATGAAGGGGGCGCCGTCTTGCCGCCGCACCAGAAATTCCCCTGACCAACTCTTACCGCGCCTCAGTTCGGTCATGATTGCCGCCGCTTGGGCTTGTGAAGTGTTGGCCGTGGTGACCTCCAAAACACTACGGCCTAATGCTTCTGCTGCTGGCCAGCCATAGAGGGTTTCAGCAAACTGGTTCAAATAAGTGATATTTCCATCTAAGTCAGTGGCAATGACTGCTTGCTCAACCATAGATAGCAGATTCGCCTGAAAACGAATCTCTGCCTCCGCCCGTTTACGTTCGCTAAGCTCGACTTGTGCCTGCTGATAAAGCTCAGCTTGCTGGATGGCAATTCCTAGCTGGGTTGCCAGTTGTTTCAGCAAATCAATCTCTAGCGGCTGCCACTGTCGCGGCTGCGAACAGCAGTTAGCAGAAAGCAATCCCCACAACGTTTCTCCTTGTAAAATGGGCACTACCAGGGTAGCCCTCACTTGGAATTCGGTCAGAAAGTCAATGTAACATTGGCTGAGACCCGCTGCGTAGATATCCGCTGTGGTTTGAGTCCGGCCTTGTTTATAGGCCTGGACATAATCTTTGATAAAGGTGGGGTCTTCGAGTCTACTGCCTAGAATTGGTTTCCAGTCAGAACCCACAGATTCTGCGACCACAACCCCACCCCAGTCCGGCTCAAAGCGGTAGATGAATATGCGATCCGTTTGGAGAAGCTGCCGCACTTCAGATACAGTAGTGTTGAGAATTTTCTCTAAGTCCAAGGACCCATGGATATGTTGGGCAATCCCTGCAACCAAGCGTTCGCGTTCGGTTTGCTCTCGTAGTGCTTCTTCAGCCCGCTGGCGCTCGGTGATGTCTAGAGAGATACCCCCCACAGATTCAACCTGCCCCTGCCCGTAATCCAAGGGAAACTTAACGCTATAAAAGTCATGCCGCTCACCGGCAATATCGGCAAATTCATCAGCAACGACAGGAGTACCCGTATTAATCACCTGTTGATTCACTGCTTTAAACTGCTCTGCGACTAGGGGTGGTAATATTTCATCCAGGGTGTGACCAATGACCTCTTCTCGGTGCCGACCAGACCATTCTTCCCAAGTACGATTCACCAACCGCAGACGGTGGCTATCAGCCGAGGTAACGTAAATCCCTACTGGTGCATAGTCCAGTAGTTTAGTCAGAAAATCTTGAGTGGATCGCAGGGTTGCCTCCACCTGCTTACGTTCGGTGACGTCACGGGCGATTGCATACGCTAACCGTTGCTCGGCAACCGCAATAGATTTCCATGCCAGCCACCTATAGGAACCATCTTTACAGCGATAGCGGTTCTCGAAGTCAATAGTCGGTGCGCCAGTGGCAAGCTTCTCCAATTCAGCCACTGTTGCAGCTTGGTCTTCCGGATGCACAAAATGCAGGAACGGTTCGCTTTGGAGTTCTTCTGAGGTGTAGCCCAGGTTTCCCCAGGCTGGATTTACGCGAAGGAAATAGCCATCAAGATTCGCAATACACAGCATATCAAGCGAGAGGTTGAAGAAGCGATCGCGCTCTACCTCTGCTAGATCGCGTACTTTGAGGGAGTTGAGAAGCTCCGCTAGTTTACGGCGTCGCGTCAGTGGGGCCAGGATCTGACGGCATAATGCCCGGAGTGCTTCTCCC
>JAUJON010000110.1 GCA_030447595.1 Thermosynechococcaceae cyanobacterium YX3bin19 | reverse complement strand
ACAAAGAAACTGGCGAAATTAAGGAACAAGAAGTCTTCGTGGGCGACTTGCCCTTAATGACGGATCGGGGAACGTTCATTATTAATGGCGCTGAGCGGGTTATTGTTAATCAAATTGTTCGCAGCCCTGGAGTTTACTACAAGTCAGAAACGGATAAAAATGGTCGTCGTACTTATAACGCTAGTCTGATCCCGAACCGGGGTGCTTGGCTAAAGTTTGAAACAGACAAAAACGATCTAGTCTGGGTTCGTATTGACAAAACGCGTAAGCTCTCCGCTCAAGTCCTGCTTAAGGCACTAGGTCTGAGCGACAATGACATTTTTGACGCGTTGCGCCACCCAGAGTACTTTCAAAAAACAATTGAAAAAGAAGGTCAGTACGGGGAAGAAGAAGCTCTAATGGAGCTGTATCGCAAGCTGCGGCCTGGAGAGCCACCAACGGTGTCTGGAGGTCAGCAGTTGTTGGATTCTCGCTTCTTTGATCCCAAGCGCTATGACCTGGGCAAAGTGGGCCGCTATAAGCTCAACAAAAAATTGCGGCTCAATATCCCTGAACCAATTCGGGTTTTAACCCCTCAGGATATTCTGGCAGCGGTTGACTATCTGATTAACTTAGAGTTTGACATTGGCAGTACTGATGACACTGATCACCTTGGCAATCGGCGAGTTCGCTCAGTGGGCGAGTTACTGCAAAACCAAGTGCGGGTTGGCTTAAATCGGCTAGAGCGAATTATCCGAGAGCGGATGACCGTATCAGATATTGAGTCTCTCACCCCCGCTTCTTTGGTGAATCCTAAGCCCTTAGTTGCAGCGATTAAGGAATTCTTCGGGTCCAGCCAGCTGTCGCAGTTTATGGACCAGACGAATCCCTTGGCAGAACTAACCCATAAGCGCCGCTTAAGTGCCCTGGGGCCGGGTGGATTAACCCGTGAACGTGCTGGTTTTGCTGTCCGAGACATTCACCCCAGCCACTACGGCCGAATCTGCCCGATTGAGACTCCGGAAGGTCCTAACGCAGGCTTGATTGGCTCACTGGCAACTCACGCCCGAGTCAATGTATACGGATTTGTCGAAACTCCTTTCTATCCCGTGGCTGAGGGGCGGGTCCTCAAAGACCAGGATCCTGTCTACATGACTGCGGATGAGGAAGATGACCTGAGAGTGGCGCCGGGTGACATTCCCATGGATGAGGACGGCTATATTCAGGGGGACATCGTGCCTGTTCGCTACCGGCAAGATTTCACCACAACGACCCCAAGTGAAGTTGATTACGTGGCAGTTTCGCCAGTCCAGATTGTTTCAGTTGCTGCCTCCTTAATCCCATTTCTAGAGCACGATGATGCTAACCGGGCTCTCATGGGGTCTAACATGCAGCGCCAAGCCGTACCCTTGCTGAAGCCAGAGCGGCCACTGGTGGGTACGGGATTGGAGTCCCAAGCAGCTCGTGACTCCGGCATGGTCATCGTTAGTCGTACGGATGGAGAAGTGACCTACGTCTCTGCGAACATGATCCGAATTCGCACTGATCAGGGTCGCGAGGTGAGTTACAAGATTCAAAAATACCAGCGTTCTAATCAAGATACCTGCCTCAACCAACGTCCACTTGTTCACGTGGGCGATCGTGTGCGAGCCGGTCAAGTTATGGCCGACGGTTCTGCTACTGAAGGCGGGGAACTAGCTCTGGGACAAAATGTCCTGGTTGCCTACATGCCCTGGGAGGGCTACAACTACGAAGATGCAATCTTGATCAGTGAACGTCTAGTTCACGAGGATGTATACACCTCAATTCACATCGAAAAATACGAAATTGAGGCCCGTCAGACTAAATTAGGTCCGGAAGAAGTAACCCGAGAAATTCCTAATGTGGGGGAGGATTCTCTACGGCAGTTAGATGAAAACGGCATCATTCGCGTTGGGGCTTGGGTTGAAGCTGGAGACATCCTTGTCGGTAAGGTCACCCCCAAGGGGGAATCAGATCAGCCCCCGGAAGAAAAGCTCCTGCGAGCAATTTTCGGGGAAAAGCCAGAGATGTCCGAGACAATTCCCTGCGAGTTCCCAACGGCGAAAAGGGCCGGGTCGTCGATGTCCGGGTGTTCACACGGGAACAGGGCGATGAACTGCCTCCTGGAGCCAATATGGTAGTTCGAGTCTATGTTGCCCAGAAACGCAAAATTCAGGTGGGCGACAAGATGGCTGGGCGCCACGGGAACAAGGGAATTGTCTCCCGCATTCTGCCTCAGGAAGACATGCCTTACCTGCCCGACGGTAAACCTATTGACGTGGTGCTCAATCCCCTGGGTGTACCATCACGAATGAATGTAGGTCAGGTCTTTGAGTGCCTGCTCGGTTGGGCTGGGGACAACCTAGGAGTACGGTTCAAGATTACTCCCTTTGATGAGATGCATGGGCAGGAAGCTTCTCGTATGAGCGTACACGGCAAGCTTCAGGAAGCTGAGCAACTTACTGGGGCCAAGTGGTTGTTTGACCCCAATAACCCAGGGAAAACTCAGGTCTTTGATGGCCGTACTGGAGAGGTTTTGACCGTCCGATCACTGTCGGTAAGGCATACATGCTAAAGCTGGTCCACCTGGTCGACGACAAGATCCATGCCCGCTCAACTGGTCCTTACTCTCTAGTAACCCAGCAACCTCTTGGTGGCAAAGCTCAGCAGGGGGGTCAGCGGTTTGGAGAAATGGAAGTATGGGCTTTAGAGGCGTTTGGAGCTGCCTATACCCTTCAAGAGTTACTGACGGTCAAGTCAGATGATATGCAGGGTCGGAATGAGGCACTCAATGCAATTGTTAAGGGACAAGCCATTCCGCGCCCGGGTACGCCGGAGTCTTTCAAAGTCTTGATGCGAGAGCTGCAGTCCCTCTGTCTAGATATTGCTGTACACAAAGTTGAGACCCAGGAGGATGGTACTAGTCGTGACGTTGAAGTAGATCTAATGGCTGATCTTGGTAATCGGCGGACTCCCTCACGACCCACCTACGAATCCTTTTCGAGAGCCGATACTGACGAGAGTGAAGATTAATCATCGCTGACTAGATTGTCATTAGATAGGGCTGCTAGGTCAGCCCTATCTAATGACGAAAAGGATGGGTGAAGCGCAATAACCAGAGTGAAAGGAAAGTTTTAAGCGATGCCAAAGCTAGAACAACGGTTTGACTATGTCAAAATTGGTCTGGCATCACCAGATCGAATTCGTCATTGGGGAGAACGCACCTTGCCTAACGGGCAAATGGTGGGTGAAGTAACAAAACCAGAGACCATTAATTACCGGACGCTCAAGCCCGAAATGGATGGTTTGTTCTGTGAACGGATTTTTGGTCCAGCTAAAGATTGGGAATGTCACTGTGGCAAGTATAAGCGGGTAAGGCACCGGGGCATTGTTTGTGAACGCTGCGGCGTAGAAGTCACGGAATCCCGGGTCCGCCGTCACCGGATGGGATATATCCGGCTAGCGGCTCCTGTGACCCATGTCTGGTATCTCAAGGGAATTCCTAGCTACATGGCTACTCTGCTGGATATGCCCCTGCGAGATGTGGAACAAATTGTTTATTTCAATGCCTACGTCGTTCTAAGCCCGGGCAATGCTGAGAACCTAGCCTACAAGCAATTGCTGACTGAAGACCAGTGGATCGAGTTAGAAGATCAGATCTATAGCGAAGATTCTCAACTCGTCGGGATTGAAGTTGGGATTGGGGCGGAAGCGGTGCAGCGCTTGCTACAGAATATTGAATTAGAAGCAGAAGCAGAGCAGTTGCGAAGTGACATTGCCACCTCTAAAGGCCAAAAGCGAGCAAAATTAATCAAGCGCCTGCGGGTGATCGATAACTTTGTTGCTACAGGGTCTCGACCTGACTCTATGATTCTGTCCTACATCCCTGTTATTCCACCGGACCTGCGTCCGATGGTGCAACTCGATGGGGGGCGATTTGCCACCTCCGACTTAAACGACCTTTACCGCCGTGTGATCAACCGGAATAATCGGTTGGCCCGATTGCAGGAGATTTTGGCCCCAGAAATTATTGTGCGAAATGAAAAGCGCATGCTTCAGGAGGCGGTAGATGCTTTGATTGACAACGGGCGCCGAGGGCGTACCGTTGTTGGTGCCAACAATCGACCCTTAAAGTCTCTATCTGACATCATTGAAGGTAAGCAGGGACGGTTTCGACAGAATCTTCTAGGGAAGCGGGTCGACTACTCTGGTCGTTCTGTGATTGTTGTCGGTCCGAAGTTGAAGCTACACCAGTGTGGCTTACCGCGAGAAATGGCGATTGAGCTATTTCAGCCCTTTGTGATTCATCGCTTGATTCACCAAGGACTTGTTAACAACATTAAGGCGGCAAAACGATTGATTCAACGGAACGACCCGATTATCTGGGATGTGTTGGAAGAGGTAATTGATGGTCACCCAGTGTTGCTAAATCGCGCCCCTACCCTGCACCGCCTAGGGATTCAAGCTTTTGAGCCAATCTTAGTTGAGGGTCGGGCGATTCAACTCCACCCACTTGTTTGCCCCGCCTTTAACGCCGACTTTGATGGGGACCAAATGGCGGTACATGTGCCTCTATCCATTGAAGCTCAAGCAGAGGCCCGGTTATTGATGTTAGCCTCCAATAATATCCTATCCCCAGCCACTGGCCGGCCAATCGTCACACCTAGCCAGGATATGGTTTTAGGTTGTTATTACCTCACAGCTGAAAATCCTCAGCAGCAGAAGGGAGCAGGAAGCTACTTCGCTAGTCTTGAGGATGCGATTATGGCCTATGAGCAACAGCAGGTGCACCTCCATGCTTATGTCTGGGTGCGATTTGATGGCCAGGTGGAGGAGAAAAACTCTCAGCCTGAACCTCTGGAAGTTCAAACCTCCCCAGAAGGCGTTACCACAAAAATCTTTACTTCACGTCGCCTCCGGGAAGACTCTGAAGGCAACCTGATTAGCCAGTATGTCCGCACTACGCCCGGCCGGATCATTTACAACAAGACAATTCAAGATTCCCTGGTCAGCTAACTTGGAGACAGTCACAATGGTACAACAATTAAATTCCCCTAATGAGCATCCAGTTGTATTTCGCAACCGGATTGTGGATAAGGGGCAGCTGAAACAGTTGGTCGCTTGGGCCTTCACCCACTACGGCACAGCACGGACTGCCGATATGGCTGATCGATTGAAGGACTTAGGGTTCCGCTATGCTACCAAGGCAGGTATCTCAATCAGCGTGGATGACCTGCAGGTTCCCCCAAGTAAGCGCAGATTGCTGGACACTGCTGAGGAGCAGATCCGGGTCACCGAAGATCGCTACACGCGAGGGGAAATTACAGAGGTTGAACGCTTTCAGAAGGTGATCGACACCTGGAATGGCACCAGTGAAGAACTTAAAGATGAAGTTGTCCGGCATTTTGAGGCGAGCGATCCGCTCAACTCTGTGTACATGATGGCGTTTTCCGGTGCTCGGGGAAACTTATCTCAGGTTCGGCAACTGGTAGGAATGCGAGGTTTGATGGCTGACCCTCAAGGGCAGATTATTGACCTACCCATTAAAACAAATTTCCGCGAGGGTTTGACGGTCACGGAATACATTATTTCATCCTATGGAGCCCGTAAGGGTTTGGTCGATACTGCCCTCAGAACTGCGGACTCTGGCTACCTCACGCGCCGCTTGGTAGATGTCTCTCAAGATGTAATTATCCGCGAGCTAGACTGTGGTACGGAACGGGGAATTACTGTGCGGAGTATGCGTGATGGAGAGCGAGTATTAATTCCTTTGAAAGACCGTCTGTTGGGTCGCGTGGTTGCCGAAGACATAGTTCACCCCCAAACTGGGGAGGTCATCGTTGCTCGTAATCAGGCGATTTCTAACGAGCTTTGCCAGGTTATTGCCCAAGCCGGGGTTGAACGGGTAAGTGTGAGATCGCCCCTGACTTGCGAAGCAACCCGGTCTGTCTGCCAGCACTGCTACGGGTGGAGCTTGGCCCATGCCCATATGGTTGATATTGGAGAGGCGGTCGGGATCATTGCCGCCCAATCAATTGGCGAACCAGGAACCCAGCTCACCATGCGGACCTTCCACACTGGTGGGGTTTTCACAGCGGAGGTGGCGCGGCAAGTCCGGGCTCCCTTTGATGGCAAGATTCACTATCCCAAGCGGCTGCGCTCACGTCCAGTTCGTACCCGGCACGGTGAGGAAGCGGTCATTGTCGAAGTGAACGAGGTACTGACTATCGAATCAGGGAATGGTCAAACGGAAACCTTTGAAGTCACTCAAGGCTCGACTTTGCTAGCGCAGAACGGTGAACAAGTCAAGCAAGGTCAAATGCTGGCAGAGGTTGCGATTACTGGCCGCAACGTCCGCAAGTCTACTGAAAAAGCGACTAAAGACGTCGACTCTGACCTAGCCGGATCAGTGAAGTTCGCTGGCCTTGTACCGGAGGAAAAAAGGGATCGCCAGGGAAATACTACCCGCATTGCACCCCGGGGCGGATTGATCTGGGTCCTTTCTGGAGAAGTATACAACCTTCCTCCCGGCGCCGAGCCTGTCGTGGCTAATGGCGATCGCATTCAAGCAGACGACGTGCTGGCTGAAACTAAGCTCGTCACTGAACATGGGGGCGTGGTGCGACTGCCAGAGCACTCTGAAGGGAAAGGGGGACGGGAAGTTGAAATTGTCACCGCTTCAGTCCTACTGGATCAAGCTCAGGTTCGGTCTGAAAGCTATCAAGGCCGAGAGCACTATATCATTGAAACCCGTCAAAACCAGCTCTTTTCTCTTAAAACCGCCCCAGGGACCAAAGTGTCCAATAACCAAGTTGTGGCAGAGTTGATTGATGATCACTATCGGACCCAAACAGGTGGGATCATTCGTTACTCTGGGGTAGAAGTTGCCAAACGGGGTAAGGCTAAACAGGGGTATGAAGTGGTTCAGGGCGGGACCCTGCTCTGGATTCCTGAAGAAGCCCACGAGGTGAACAAGGACATTTCCTTGCTGCTAGTGGAAGATGGGCAGTACGTTGAAGCTGGCACAGAAGTGGTTAAAGACATTTTCTGTCAAAGTAATGGAGTAATCGAGGTCACCCAAAAGAACGATATTCTCCGGGAAGTTGTGATTAAACCGGGCGACCTGCATTTAGTAGATAACCCGGAGGAGGTGCTAGCCCAGGATGGCAGCCTAGCCCATCCGGGAGCAGTAATTTCTGGCATCACCGTACAGGAACTGCGCCACATCGAATATGTGGAAACTCCAGAGGGTCCGGCGATGCTGCTGCGGCCGGTGAATGAGTACCAGGTGCCGGATCAGCCATCGGTTCCTAGCCAGGAATCGGTTAATGAGGCGGGTCGGGCCATTCGCCTCAGACCAGTTCAACGGCTTCCTTATAAAGACGGGGAGCGAGTGAAGTCCGTGGAAGGGCTTGATTTGCTACGGACACAGCTAGTGCTAGAGATCGACACAGATGCCCCCCAGCTTGCCGCTGATATTGAGCTGGTTCCTGATGAGGTCAACCCAGAAGTAACGCGGCTACAGCTAGTGATCCTGGAATCCTTAGTGATTCGCCGAGATATTGCCGCTGACCCAACTCAAGGCAGTACCCATACTCGATTGCTAGTCGAAGATGGACAGCAGATTGCCCCTGGTTCCGTGGTTGCCCGGACTGAGATTAAAGTCAAG
>JAUJON010000109.1 GCA_030447595.1 Thermosynechococcaceae cyanobacterium YX3bin19 | reverse complement strand
ACCCACTACCACTTAATGCGCAACACACCACTTCGCACAGACGCCATCACAGACCCCCCAGAAGTATACCATAGTTTGCCGCTGAATATAAGTTTTACATGAACGGGAAGGATTTGAATAGTCCTAATTGAGAGAAAGTTTATTTTTTTCTATAACTTACTTCTGGACCGGGTACACTACAGATGATATCTCCTCTGCTAACCTAATTAAGTTGGCTAAGACTACCGGCAATCCATAAGAATCGGATAAATTCTTTAGTATAGGCATTGAATCTCCCGGTATCATAATGTCTTCACTTACCCTTGACCAGGTTACTCAAGCGCTTGACTGGCTATCCCTGCATGAGCGCCACAAGCCCTTGAGCAAGGGGGAACGAGTCGTTCTGATGGCAGTTTGGGAAGACTTAAAGTTTAAGGAGGCAGCAGAGCGTTCGGGGTTTGATCCTGGCTACATAGCAACTGTTGCTTCAAATCAACTTCGTACCTTCATTGCCAAGGCGCTCAACCAGGGGCAACCCGTCAACAAACGGCGGCTGCGCCACTTTCTCAACGAGCACACCGCAGCACTTCTGCGGCAATCAATTCAGCAGCTTGAGACAGAATCCTTACCTCTGGCTCCTACGAATAACCTAATAGAAGTTATGGGAGGGCGACCTCCTGAAGTTCTCGACTTTTATGGGCGTGTGGATGAGCTCAGAGAGCTTCGACAAAAGCTAAGGGAAAAGAACTGCGTAGCTGTGGTGGGCCCCCCAGGAGTTGGCAAGAGTGCCTTGGCAGCTAAGCTCATCGAGTCTTTGAGCACTGAGCCTGACCCTAAATTTAAGTCTGTGATCTGGAAGTCGATCTTCCACGGACCCTCTTTGCCAGAACTGCTTGTGGACTTGCATAAGCTTTTGGCAACGTCTTCGGATACTGCCATAGATGCAGAGGCACCAACCTCTCAGTTGATTTCAGCCCTGTTAGATCATCTGCGGCAGCAGCGGGTCCTGCTGATCTTGGATTCTGTAGAAGCCATACTTCAGGGAGACCCCCTCTCCCTTGATCCCTACGGAGAACAATACGCGGAGTATGGCATGTTTCTGAGGCGCTTTGTAGAAGAGCAAAACGACAGCCGGTTATTGCTGCTTAGCCGCAAGCCCCTTTCTCATGTAGAGCGATTAGTTGGGTCGCGGCGCTCTGCTTGCCTAATGAAGCTAGGCGGACTCAGTATCGCTGAGGCTCGCAGTTTTTTGAAAGGTCAGCAGGTAAAAGACCCGAAGAATTGGGATGATTTTGTTGATTTTGTCCGGGGCAATGCCCAGATCTTGCATCAGGCGATCAACTCGATTGAGGAATTCTTTGGCGGGAGAGTGAAAGCGCACATCCGCTATTCGCTGGTAGCAGACCCTTATTTTCTAGAATCTTGGCGCGAGCAACTTGGACCAGCAGGTTCCTCGACTACTCTAGAGCGGTGGGTTGTTTCCTATGTGGCTCAACAGATTGAACGGGGTATAGACCCTGTGCCTATGAGCCAGTTGCTGGAGCAGGAATTTCCGGGAACACCTCCTGAGTTATTCGTGACCATTAGACATTTGAGCCAAATCGATTTACTCATCAAAACTCAGGGGGAAACAGAAGTTGTACTGTCTCTGCCTCCCTTGATGAAGAAGTACCTGCTATCACGGCTTTCAGCGCTACTCACAGGCAATGTCCAGTGAGCTACTGTATCAATCCCCAATGCCAAGAGCGTGAGAACCCAGAGGGTTTGGAGCACTGCCGTTTTTGTGGCATCCCACTACAAATCGGGGGGCGTTACCGATTGCTACGTCCGCTGCGAACTGCTGATCTATTGCGCTCTGTGGAGGTGTTTGTCGTCCAGCAAAACGGCGGAACAACCCGGATTATGAAGGTTCTACTGCCTCAGAATCAGCGACAGGTAAAGCGTTTCGAGCGCGAGGCTTTAATTTTACAGATACTGGATCATCCCGGTGTTCCCCACTCGGATATTGATGATTACTTTGTTCTCAATTTCTCTAATTTGTCTTTCCCCTTGCACTGCTTAGTTCAGGATTTAGTTGAGGGCCAGGATTTGGAGGGGTGGTTGGAAGAAAATGGCTGCGCCACACAAGCCCAAATCCTGGATTGGCTAGGCCAGCTTGTTAACATTCTCCAGGTTATCCACGCCTGCAATTTTATCCACTGTGATATCAAACCAGAAAACATGATTCTACACCCAGATGGAGGGTTAACACTCGTTGATTTTGGCTTTGCAACCCCGATAGGTGAAAGCACCGGGGAAGTGACGATGGGAACATTAGGGTATATCGCCCCTGAACAGACCGATGGAGTGCCAGTTCCCCAGTCGGACTTCTTCTCTTTGGGGCGGTCAATGATTCATCTGGCAACGGGTGTGTCTCTAGTTAGTTTGAAGGATACTCAAACCGGAGAGCTGGCATGGCGCAAGTACGCTCCCCGAATCGATCCCCCCGTAGCGGACCTACTAGATCGTCTAGCAGCGCTGGGGTTAGCTATCCGGCCTCCTTCAGCACAAGCGATTCTGGAGGCGCTAAAGCACATCCCAGCTCAAATTCGCCGCCTTCAGCGTCGCCAGGTCTTGAAGTCCCCGACCGTGATAGCCGCTACTCTACTTGTGTCTGTTGTAGGCGGGGCTGAACTCTTTATTGCCATTACTGGAGAGATGTTTTACCGCTGGGGGATGGAAAGCCAGAATCAAGGTCAGTGGGAAGATTCCCGGACTGCCTTGGAGCGCTCGATTAAGCTGAATCCAAAGAATGCAAATGCTCACAATATGCTGGGATTGAGCTGTACCCTCATGGGCGATTATGAGTGTGCAACCAGAGCGTATCAGGAGTCTGTCAAGTTAAATGATGACTCCTGGAATACACACTACAACTGGGGGGGGCTGTATGACGACCAGAAGAAATACCCTCAAGCCGAAGCAAAATATCAAGAGGCACTGAAACGAGCTGGAGGCCGGAACTTCCTGACACTCAATAACCTCTCGCGGATAAAGAATCTTTCCCACAAATACCAAGATGCGGCGGTGCTTGCGAGTGAAGGGTTAACGCAGACAAACATTCCAGAACGACGAGCCAACCTTTTGAAGAACTTGGGCTGGGCTGAGTATGGCTTGGGCAAGGGCAGTTCAGATCCCGATAAGCGGAAACAGTACTATATCACTGCACAAGGCCACTTACAGCAGTCAACTGACTTGGTAGGGGATCGTGCAGATGCCTTCTGCTTGCTAGCTCAAGTTCAAGAAAGACTGGCAGAGGATAAGGCATCTAGAGATTCCTGGCAAAGTTGTTTGCTCCTCAGCTCCGATAACCCTGAAGTCAAAGATTGGCGGAGCCAGATTTTGGACAAGCTGATAAGCCGCTAAGCTGCCCTGGTAGAATCAGAAGACTGTTGGACCAGAGTGTTATACAGAACAGTTAATCCACAACGCGGGTTTGCCGAAGTCTCTCTAGAAAGTAGTGTTTTAGCAGGTGGGAGTAATAATCGATTGTTGAAGCTAACCTTGATTTTGGTGGGGCTACTTTTCATTCCCGCACCCAGTTATGCCAAGCCTTCTTCCTCCGGTTGCGATCCAATTGGGCGTGTTAGGGAAAGTACAGACTCCCAATATCCGGTTAATTCTCTAGTTTGCAGCGGGGACCGCCCTGCTTCTGGTGCCAGGATAAAGTTGTTTTGCTTCTGGAGTGGACATACTCTATCTTTATTGGGAGTGAATTGGCGGTCTGAGAAATGCCGGACGAATACCCTGGTAGTTCCCTGTTTTCCGGGATCTAGCCCTAACTGCTATCGGGATAGAGGATTTGCCCATGACCCCAGTAGTCCGACATTAGTGACGCCCTACGGGAATACGCTAATGAGTGGTCGTCCATTCCTTTCCTGGACACCCGTACCCGGCGCGACTCAATATACGGTGCAGGTTCGGAACAAAAACAAGGGCTGGGAGCGGCAGGTCCAGGGAACTTCGCTGACCTATCCTCAAGATCGGCCTGCTTTAGTCCCTGGAATTTCATATACGGTCAGAATTCATGCCTATCGCGATGGCTCTCACCTAGGCTCCGCTGACAAACGCCTGAATGTTTTGCCAGAAGAGACAGTGCAGCAACTGAATGCTGAAATTACCCGTATCAAAGCACTCCATCTGGCGGCAGATGAAGAGGCATATCTGGATCTCAACGCAGCTTACAGCTCAAGGGGACTGGTAAACCAAGCGGTTCAATTGCTAGAGGCCCGTATCGCTGCTGGCAGTCGCTCACCCGGCATTTACCGGACTCTGGGAGACAGTTTTATCAAGGCGGGATTCCCTGAGCAGGCGAAACAGAAGTACCAGACCGCGACCAATTTAGCTAAGAGTAGTGAGAACCAGGTTGAGCTCTCCAAAGCTCAGGCCGGGTTGCAACTCGTTGCCTTGCTCCAGGCCAACTAGGGCGAACTTCAACTCTGCTAAATCCACCCGCCGACAAGTACAAAACCTGCCCACCAATACGGGTGGAAGTACTTAGGGTTTTGCCTCAGTGTTAACTGTGCCTGTCGGAGGGCCTCTGCCTTGGGCATCCCTACTTTCAGGTTCTGGTAAAAGTTCTCCATCAGGATGACGGTGGACTTATCATTGACAAGCCACAGGGAGGCCAGCGTACTTCTAGCTCCGGCCCGGTAGGCAACTCCCGCCAGTCCTAAAATGGAACGTTTGTCGCCTTGAGCAGTTTCGCAGGCACTAAGCGTCAGGAGCTCCAATTCTGAGTGACCTCTCTGTCTACTCTCCAGCAGGCTACTGAATTGATTCACGTTGAGCGGCTGATCCCAGGCCAGGATCATAGTCTGCTGTGGGTCGGAGCTAAACCGTCCGTGGGTGCTGATGTGAACCACTGGAAATGGTTCCGAGTTCATCTCTTGTTGCAGGCGATCGCGGGTGAATGCTCGATTCAATAGCACCTTGTCTGCTGTGGCAATCTGCTGGAGTTCGTTGATTTTCAGTACCCACCTCTGGAAGTGGTTGTAGCCCTTGAGATACTTGAGGAGATCGAAAAACTAGGGGCTGCCTCAGATACCCCGGCCAGTACCTTAACTTGTTGGCAGGCAAAGCTTTCGGTTGGCGGACTTGAGGAGGGTGAGGCCCGAGCACGTGTCGGCCAGGTAGGACTCTCCATCATGGAGAAGGGGCAGGGGGATTCTCTGCAGGGGAGCTGTCCAGGGTGAACATCAATGTCCCTGACTGAGGAATGTAGGGTTTGGCAGGAGCAATCAGTTGGTCGTAGAGTACCTGTGTATAGGGGAGAGGATAACTGGTTCAGGGGTATGAAGGAGGTTGTCTAAATAGGTCAACAGGAAATCCATGTTGTGGTTGATCTGCTTGGTGTCAGAGTATAGTGATGTAGGCGGTTATCAGGAGTTTGGACAATCACCTCGTACTTATTCCCAGGTTGAGCACATTGAAAAAAGTGGGACGGGTTGTAGCCTGCTCGATCTGGTCTGGAGAAATGGTGGGCTTGACACTGAAGGTAGTTTTCCAGTTCTGCTTGTTGAGTTGCTCATTAACCTGGATCACTGCTTTGAGGTTGGGGTTGGATGCGGCCAGCAGCAATCGCATGTGTAGTGCTGATACACCGGCTCAACTTCTCTTCTCGGAAGGAGAAGTGAAACTCTGGTTCGCTAGCGAGCAGGGTTCCCCTTATCTGCTCCAGGTTGCTTACCGCAGCGGTAGCTGCCCTGGCTTGATTGAGATTGCCCTGTTGCTCCTGCAAATCTCCCAGCTCTTTCTGCCATTGGTATGCCAGATCTGGAGCTTCATCCGCTTGAGCGGCTTGCATCACTGCGGCAAACTCTCTGCTGGCTAGTTGCGGCTGCGATTGCTGAAGGTAGATCTGCCCCATCAAACCCGCCGCTGCAGAGTATAAGCGCCAGTTCCCCACCTGTTCTGCTGATTGCCTAGCTGTCCGAGCATACTCCAGCAAGCTGTCCAGAGTGTTGCCCTACTTTCGCCAGTCGGGTTGCTAAGTTGCTACTCTGCTCAATCTTCAAGAGGCTATTGGCAAGATTGGTGCGAGTATTAATTGTTTCTAAGGCTGGTAATTGGGAGAAATCGACAGCGATTAGTTGCTGGGCTATGGGAATAATTTTTGGGCTGAGTTTCTTTGTGGAAAGCCTCCAGGTCAGCAACACCAAATGGAGCTTCTGAAGTCGCCCATTCTTCAAAGTCGAGAAGCAAGCTCAGGTGATTAAGCTGTGCTGCCAGGGCCGTAGACGGTGAGCTTTGCTTCTGGGCAGCAGTTTGGTAAAGAGCCTGGCGAGCGTGTTGCAGAGCGTGCTGCAGAGCGGCTCTATCCTGGCCTGCTGGCTGTCTCTGGTAAAAGCTGCGTGAGCGACTGTAAAGGGCACGTTTGGTATTAGCCAGGCTCAGGAACAATCCGTTGGCATTAGATTCCGGCAATCGCTGCTTAAAGCCTCCAATGGCCTGCTGCAAAACTGTTGCCGAACTCTCCAGGTGTCCCAGATGCCGAAAAACATCTCCAAGATTACGAAGCGCCAGTGCTTGAACAGGAGAAGTTGGTTGCTGTGATAGCGACTGAGCGAGAAGGGCTTTGACCTTTTCTGGAGACTCTTCAGCTTCGAGAGGACTAAGACATAAAGATGAGTCTAAGGCGAGAGCTTGGGCTAGGCTTGTGCAGGCACGGGGATACTGCCCTAGTGCCTGAAGCGCTACGCTTTGATTAATCAGGCTGCCGGTCACACCTTCTGCATCATGCATCTGGCGAAAGAGTTCCTCCGCTTGTTGCCAGGTCTCTATAGCTGATGCAGGATGGCCCTGAAGCAATTGTTGATGTCCCCTGTCATTCAGTAAACGAGCTTGCTGTTGAGATGGAACAGTTTTGGCATTTCTAACTGTTCGTGAGCAATACTCATTGCCCCTACCAAGGCCAAGGAAAAAGCAAAGCAAAAACCTCAGATTATTGGAAAATTGCTTGTTTTGCCATGTGCTTCGGGGTGTGAAGTAATCAGAAAGGCCGGTACCGCAAACTAAAAGTGATGCCGTTCTCTTGTAGCGTGTCTCCGCTGGAATTGGAATTTATCAGGGAATTCCATAATCAAGCCGAGCTGTAAACTGATCGCCAAGGGAATATTGTACGCCCAGACCCACGGAAGCTAAAGAGTTGGTGTTCAGGGGAATTTGACCCGTGGAGTTCCAAACCGTCCCTACATCGACAAAGGGAGGACCTGAATTTCCCAAAGGAACCGGATGCAACCGGAATCCGACTTCAGCACTTGCTAGAACACCGTGCCCAGCAGCACATCTTGTCATTTGCCGCGAATGGTGCCTGCTCCTCCAATGACAAATTGCTCCAGCGGCACCAGCGATCTGTCAGATAACTGCACAGCCCCCATGCCAGCAAGGTCATTGTGGGTGGTGAGGCCGTATCCAAACTGCTGGCCCAACCTTGGAAGCTATCAGGTCCTGTTTCGTTGCTGGTGGCATTGAATAAGTCGAGACCCAGACTAAACTGTGATCGTGCAAAACACCTGTTGGCTGCTGCGCTGAGCCTATACCCTGGAACAATCTCATGGCAAAAATCCAGGTGCTGCCCCGCTCATCTGCACCAGCAGCAAGGGGGGAGGGAGTATCTAGCAATGCGGTTTGAGTTTCTACTCGTGAGGCACTCAGGCCAACTGCAAATTCTTTAGTACCATTAGCATCAGCAGAGCGCAGCAGGGGGTTGGCGAATGCTGAGGTTATAGGAACGTGCCGCAGAGGTGATGTCAAGCTGATTAAAGGGGGCTTCAATCACATTGCTGTCAACATCATTAAAAGCCAGCTCGACCGTGCCGTTATCTGCATTGAAGGGGACAATGTACTTGGCTTCTCCCCCATTGCTGCCATCGGTGTTGCGAAAGACTAGGTTTAGACGGTCCCCCAGTCCCAGCAGATTTGCATGGTCAAAAATTTATCCCCCGTTCAAGAGAACCCACTGCTGGAGAACGTTTGTTGTCCAGGATGACACTGCTTACTCAGGGGAGGGTTTGCTCGACCTGCACGCATTTAAGATAGCCCGACTTCTGCGAGTGGCCTGGACCAGCTGTGCTGAGATGACTTTGATCAGGGGGTCAACCTGGAGTAGCTGTAGGGATTCCAGCAACTCATTCTCGTTCACCACAGGGGAACTGGCAGCCCGGAGCCGGGAGCGACATAATTGCGTCCGGCTGCTGCCCGTGACGTTAACTTGTTCAACTTTGCCTTCAATGATCTGGATGGTTAATTCTCCTCCCCTAGCTTGAATCGTCTCGTTGGGTCCCAAGGGTAGGAGCCGGGCTCTGGAGTAAATTTATCCCCGTTGTATGTAGAGGCTTGTTACGGCATCGCGGGCCTGTTGCAGTTCGGCATAAGTGATAGGTCGGCCTGTAAAGGGGGTAGTGACCCTTCTCAGTTCCTCTGCACTGATAGCAGTGTTGCCCCGGAAGATAAATTGGTTGACTCGGATATTGCCTGGATGTTCTTCGATTTCGGGAAAGGATCGTTGGGGTTTGACAGGTACTAAGGGTGGCTGTGTAGGTGGAAGCCGAGGCGGTGGCTGAGGAAGCGGTTGAGAAGGCAACGGTTGAGTATCTGGAAGTTCTGGTATAAGGGGTAAGTTTGTTTGTGCTTGGAGGGGCTTATTAGTAAGGGGGCAAGCCACCCATAAAATTGTTGCTGGTAGGAGACTCAGGAGATGTTTCACCGACTTGAACTTTGCTGGGATTAACTGTCCGGCAAGTGGGAGCTGCAGACGCAGAAGCGTTTTGAGGGGTGGCTCCTGGTAAATTGGCAACCAGCCGGACTGTGCCATCGCCATTCGAGACCCATCCTTGCCCCTTTCCTAGCGAAGCAGTTGATATTACTCCTCCATCTTGAATGAGTAACCGCTGAGTTTCCAGAGATAAGTTACCACCAGTTGCCGTTGCTCCTGCGTGAGCTGTAGTTGATATGGCGCTAGGTTGAACTCTGGTGCCACTAGGGGTAGTCAGTTTTTCAACTCCCAGCAGTTCGACAGAATCCTGAGCTACAACCGCTACGGAACCCGCTGTCCCCTTGCCAAATGAACCAGAAAAGATCTGCCCCCCATCTCCCATAATTAACCGCCCTGTTTTCACCGTTAAATTCGCGCCAGCGCCAGCAGCTCCAGGTAGAACTGAAGAAAATAAGCCGCTGTAATACAAACCGTCCGCTGATCTTCCCAGCAGTTCGACAGAATCCTGGGCTGCAACCGTTACGGAACCCGCTGTCCCTTTACCATACATATCAGCTATTACCCCTGCCCCATCTCCTATAATTAACCGCTCTGTTTTCACTGTTAGGTTCCCGCCAGCGGCAGCAGCACCAGGTAGGACTGAATTGCTCAAAAGAGTGGGTGTCTGACCATCAGATGAGGTACCAGTCAGTTTCACAAACTCTGAGCTGCTTACCATCAACGTCCCTCCCGCACCCAAACCTGGAGTATTGGTCTCAATCTGAGAGCCATCAGTGAGTATCACCTGTCTGCCCAGCACTTTGATATCACCGCCGCCGTTACCACTAGCATCCACGGCTGCCTGTTGAGATAGTTTAATGTCCTTGAAGCTTTGGATACCCTCATATCCTAGAGACCAGCCTTGGTTTGCCGGGGTCAGGCTCACTAGACCGGGGCTAGCAACACCGCCTAATTCAATTCTTCCTCCCGATGCCTTGAGTTTTCCACTCTCCAGCTCTACATCACCGCCAACCACAGCTAAGGTCTGATTTGGCTGCACCTGCAGGCCAGCAGTAGTATCTTTCAGTTCAGATGTTTGCTCTCTTACATTTCCCCGAACCAGAATCCTTGCTGGATTACCCTCAAACCGCAAACCAATGGGTACACTCACCGTTAGCAAGGGAGTAGTTTGGGGAGCAGTCGCACTAAACAAAGTCCCATCAGCAAAGCTCAAGCTATTTGCCGTACTTGCCAGAAACGAGCCACTAATAGAAAGCGTTGCATTAGGGCCAAAAATAATTCCACTAGGATTGAGCAAAAATAAGTTGGCCGCGCCCTTGGCCTGGAGTAATCCATCAATGTTTGAAACTGACTCACCTGTTACTCGGCTAATGATGTTCTGAATATCGGTGGGGTTGTTGAATAAAGCTGTTCCTCCGGTAGGTACAGAAAACTTCTCAAAGCTGTGGAACAAATTTACACCTCGGGTTGCCCCACCCGAGATTACGTTAACACCATCAGAGTTAGGTGTAACGACAGACCTTCCAGCACCCAGCGTGCTGTCTGGGGTGATTTGTGCTATCGAGCAATTACTAGAGGTGAGTAAACTACCCATCGCTACCAAACTCACCAGCCCTAAAAAAGACTTTGAAGATTTTGAGTCGGGAATAAGTTGCATGAGACTGATAGGTTTCTGAATTAACCTAGGCGCATGTTTATTGTGTAGAGACTGTGAAATATTTATTGGGCAAACTTATGACGATGTTCTCAGTTCTGAGCCCTGAGAAAGGCCATAGTGTAACTTAGAGGAGAAGCAATGCTTAGATGCACTTC
>JAUJON010000108.1 GCA_030447595.1 Thermosynechococcaceae cyanobacterium YX3bin19 | reverse complement strand
GGCAGCGATCGCTCATCTGTGCTAAACGTGCAGCTAAGTTTCTTTGCAGTAGCGATAGCCAAAAAGCACTCGTCCAAGGTAATCCTGAAGCATAAAGTTCATGGAACATTGTCACTAAGAACCGATGGCTGCTGCCAGCTCGCCAACGCTGCAACCCATCGACTAACCATGAAGGACAACCCCGTTTGGCATAGCCGTAACCAACGTAGTGCAACAAAACTGTAGCTGGGCGATCGCTTGGCAATAGAGAAAAGAAGCTAGTGGCAGAACATACACTCACATGGGTAATAGGAAATTCCCCAATTTGCGTTGCTCCAGCCCATGCTGGATCGCCAACGATAAAATGCGTTTCTATGCCGAACTCTTGAAACAGTTTTCGAGCTAAATTCAGTGCATAATCCCCTACTCCGTCAATTGCAGGGGGTAGGCGGGGGACAATAGAAATAACTAACACTAACTTGTTCATTCCGTATATTTTTGCCAACTGTTTCAGGAGGTTGTGCTAGTAGAAAGATTGCTATTTATAGGAAAGGGTATTTATACCAATCAATTGAGGTAAATTGGGTTAAGGTGAAAAATCAGATTGAAGATCATTCCTGGCATAGGGCGAGCGATTTAGTAAAGCAATCATGCTAGTGTGTAGTTTCTTTTTAAATGGTAAAGGCAGAGAGCACGTGAACTTTTCACAAGCCTCAATCCACTTGCGCGGCAGTACCTCTAGTAAAGTTCCTAATTTTATATGACCATTGGTTAGCGGGTTAGTGAAGATTCTGGTTTCCACAATTGATAAGTCTGCTTCATAAGCTAGTAATTCAAGTTCATTTAGATGCAATAAAAAAATATGCCCATCTGCATCTGGCTTGAACTCTATTTCTTCAAATTGCTCTGGGTTAGGACATTCTGAAAATTTAGGTAAACGGTTTCGGAAATATTCACCGTTAGGCGTACTCATAATTATGTAACCGTTCGGTTTAACCATCTGAGAAATCTTTTTTATGAAATTAACTGGATAGGCAACATGTTCAATAATTTCCGTAATTAAAATAACATCGAAACAAGCCTCAAAGCCAAGCGTGAAAACGTTTCCTGGCGCATAGTGAATAATGCCATTTTCCTTTTTTAATTTGACATAATCTGCTAATTCTCCACGTAAGTCATTCCAAGTTACTTCATAGCCAAGTTCTGCTAAAGATAATGTAAAATTTCCCTGACCGGCAGCCACATCCAAAATTTTAGCTCCCGGCTGGGCAATCTTTTTGACTAATTCCAACGTATGTTTGCGCCGATTAGTATAGGCATAAAAATATCCACTGGAGCACGTCTCGCTATAGATTTCCAGCAAATCGTATGCGTAGCTATATTTCCAACTCTCTGGCCAATTATCTTGATAGATTAATGTTCTCATTTTCCTTATCGTTTATACTTAACACCATTATTTTGAGTTAGCAGTTAAACCTTTACGAAGACCAGCTACCCACTTCACCCACGGATATTGGTCACAGACCATTTCCTCATCTGTATCTTTAGGTATTAGTTTCATTGAAATCTGATGGACAAACTCTATGATTGTATTCCTAAATAAATTTGTAAATGTAACTGCTTATTTTGAATAAAGCTTTTCCCTTTACCTTAGTCGGCTAAGATTCATCAATCCAGGCCAATTTTGCGTAATTGTAATCATTTATCTAAAAGGTGGCGCTACTTTTTAGATAGAATTGCAGATTGATACTTTAATAAAATCTAGAAAAATAATCGAGGGTAACTAGCGCTATAGTGCAAGTCAGAACGCCGGCTACCTATTGGTTTAGCAGGAACCCCTGCAACAATTGTGAATGGTGTAACATTCTTAGTGACTACCGCACCCGCTGCAACAAAAGATCCCTTGCCTAAAGTAACTCCAGGTAAAATCATTGCTCGTGTACCAATGAAAACATAATCCTCAATATTTACAGAACGAATTCGCCCTGAAAAATTACTGCTTTGTGGGTCATGATCTGCAGTAATAATGCATACCTCAGAAGAGATTGAAACATTATCCCCTATAAAGATACCTCCACGATTATCTAATCGGCATTTTTGATTAACAATACTATTTCGCCCCATCTTAAAGTTTCTCTTAGTATCAAACCAACCATCCATAAATATGTGGCTGCCTGTTTCAATCTCAAAGCCAAGACAATAACGGTAAAAAAAAAGTCGTATGAAATGGAAAGGTATACGTGCTACCAAACGATTAGTGATGTATAGAAGTCCTTCGCAATAAATTTGCTTTACTTTATTAATTAAGGATATGTAGCTCAATTTGTACATATGCTACTAAATCGGTAGAATAAATAAGGCCAACCAATTAATCTCGAGATGGCTAACTAAATCCCAGGCTCTTTTTTATAGAAAGATTATAATTCGACTTAAAATTGAGAGTATCAAGACAGATAAGTTTACTCCATTCTCTTTGCACTTCCTCCCTACCTATATGAGAAATTGTAGAACTTTTGTTTTTAACTTGCCGGCAAAAACGAAAATAGCCCAAGTATTCATTCAACCAAAGAACTTTCCATGCTCTGGTAAAGACATCCGAAGAATTCCAAATCCATTGCAGATTCAAGTTATATTAATATTCCAGTCACACATCCATAGCAGAACGCCGCCAATCTGTTTCCAGAACAGACATTATACATACCCGTTGATGGTCAAATGAAGGAAGGCAAGACCAGCCAGTAACGTTTCCAACTTCATAATTAAAGATTCTATTACCATGAACTACAATACAATCAAGTTGAGCGTGAAATACTTTTGCAACTTTGTAAATATCTTTTTCACATAGACATCATCACTGTTAATCCATCCAAGTAATTCGCTGTTGTTGTTCTACATATTCTTTGTTAATATCAGTTTGGCCCCGATCCAGTTCACTAACCCAGTAACCGTCCTTGTCAGTAGCCTTCCTGAATAATTTCAACTGTGTTGTCAGTGAAACCACCATCAATAATGGAGTGTCAGATTAGGATAGCCTTGCAATATAACAGAACGAATTGTTTCTTCAATAAACTGGCCCTGGTTGTAGCTGGGAGTCACTTCTTGAGCCGAGGAGCCCTCAGAGCCATCAGCGGGCATTCGTTCTGGCAAACGCTGGCCTTCTTCAGTCCAAGGCCGCCTCGTGTTTGCAGGGGTGGAAGTGGTAGATCCTCTGGAGTTGGAGCAATGCCTGAACATTGACGTTTTAATTAGAAAAGCTACATAATTGTGATAGCTACTACTGGGCGGTTCAATTAACACTCAATCGCTGTCCCCAAGTTCCTCAACGAGCTGTCCATGTCTTTATTCTGGTGGCTTCGCTCACCAACACTGCGCTCTCATTAGTAATACATGGCTAAGAGTAAGACTATGCAAAGTCATGTTTTATCGACTTTATCCATTTGGTAGGTAGAAAAGGTAGCAAATCGAACGGTGATGTTGGACAGGTTCTGATGTTATTGCTACCGAAAGAATTTCTCCGGCTTGATGGTCCTGTTTGCGCCGTTGTTTTCCCAGCGGATTTGGCAGACAGTTTTAGTACTGTGGGTGCAATTCTAGCACCTGGGGAAACGAACAGTGAGTGCAATTTTGCGCGTGATGGGTTCCTGAGCAGCCACATTTTCAATTTACTACAGAGTGCTAGGCGAGCAGTTTGGTCTAGCCACAAAGCCTGTCACATCCTGTTACGTCATTTGATAGCGGTGTTTGCACCAACGGGAGTGCTGGTAATGAGGCTAGACGATACGATTGAGCGTCGCGGGGCAAGGCAAATCGCAGCCAAGGGTATCTATCGTGACCCGGTCGTTCCAGCAATAGCCACTTGGTCAAAGCCGGCGATTCTGCGATGATTGAACACGGTACTTCTGTTGCCGTCCTGCGCTGGGTCTGGGCGGTACCGTTTCTAACGTCTTTAGCCCCGCTGCAACGCTACCGCGGGTGGCGAAATCATCGGCTTCAGCAGCGGCTGGATGGGCCAGACAGATGGTACGGCAAGTGCGGCGATGGTTGCCGGCAAAGGCGATGGTTGTGGTTACGATGGCAACTGCCGCATTGGAGCTGTTGTGGGCACTCTGCCAGATGAGCAGGCCAGTGCATATCATGCTCATACGCTTAGATGCTCAACTCTACCAGCAGCACTTCGTTGCCCCAAACCTGGACGGCCGGAAGGTGGGCAAGCGACTGCCTGTCTGAAAGCGCTTGTGAATAACCGCCACTCCTTGGCAGACGGTTGAGATGCAGGACTGGTATAGTCGGTGTTATCACGCGCATCACCTCAGCAACCACCCAGTACAAAAGCAGGATGCCAGCTGTACCCATTCGCGCAGGTCTTGATAAAAGATCACAAAGGGAAGTTTGGGCAAACTCCTATGCTGGGAACCCGCAAAGGCACGCCAGTTCAAATCTTGCAATGGTTTCGGTTGCGATGGCAGGTGGAAAGTCGCACGGGAAGCGTGCTCATCTGGGGGTTGAATCTCAGCGTCAATGGTCTGCATGGTCCTTTTGACTTGCTTTGCTATATGGCAACCCGGATAAAGTCGTTAGAACATAGGCGAAATGTAGTGATCGAAGAAATAGTCTGAAATATCCTAACTATAGTAGTCTACTAAAAACTCTTTTACCGTTTGACTAGCTACTCAAGTTGACTGACAAAACTCCAAGATGCATAGCTAAAAGATTTCACCGTAAATCTCGATCCAATATTTTGAGCCCGTTTTCAGGTCAAACTGATACATTTGGCGCAAATTACCCCAATTACTATCCAAGCAAGTGTTCGTAGACGTCATCGCGATCGCTACTACGGGTATAGCCCTATCCGTACAGTTGACTAATAAGGACGTACCCCATTCGGATTGAGACCTGGTTCTGCCAGTCGAAGCTGCTATTGCTCTGCTCGCACGCTCCTGCGATAGCTGTAATCCTGCCTGTTCTGTTAGTTGATGTCATAGCTCTGCTTGTTGGTCTCCTGCTCAGACGTTTCCCCTAGAAGCCGGTGCCCAGTTTCCTTCTGCATTGGCCACCAACGTAGCTACTCGCGCTCGATACCTTGATAGGTGCCTTGCCAAAGCCCTAGACCTGATTCCACGCGTCGAGCGGCTACACAGGATTAAGGTTCAGCCTGTAGATTTAACGAAGGCACATTGGCTTAGTTAACGATACAGCTCAACATATCTCTGAGCCTGCAAGGAGAGGCTACAACAGATGTCATGCTCGGCGATCGCTGCTTTGCCAATTGCTCTGCAAATTTCTGATGCGCCTCTGCTGCCGTTCCTGTCACACCTGTGCCAAAACTCATGCTAAATCGCCAGCTATAAGTGCTGTGAGCACACCGATACGGTCAGGAAAGATAGCGCTACAAAATGTACCTAATTCATTAGAAAACAGCCATGCTGATGTACTCTCCAGCTTGGAGTAAAACTAGTCTAACTTTTGATCCATCATCGCCAGACGATATATTCCTGTACCGGCGGCGATAGGCTTTCAATTTGTCATGTAAATCGTAGGAAGCACTACTGGAGGCAATTTCTGCAATTAATTCTGGTACCTTCATGTGTCCATCTTCACTATTACAGGACTGTCCCCCAAAGCTGGCTTCAATCCCGGCCAGCATCCGGTTGAGGGCTCGTTGGCCAGGTCCGGCGTACAGTCGTATAAATATAAGCCATTACTCCTCAGGTACAGCTTCGTAGGTTCTAGCCAGGTAACGATGTTGCTGAGAGGTTTGCCATTATTCTAAACTCCATAACCGGGGAAGGCATGTATGCTACTCCTCAATTGCGTTCTGCTTTTTAACGTAATATGGCTTGATAACGACGTTCAAATTTATGTCAGATAAGTCGATCGCCATTCGCAGGCCTGGATACTAAAGGCACTATCTCTGCTGTCGCCATGGCAATCTCCTCAGGCTAATAGTAGTTATTTTTATCGATAGCGATCACTTCTCACTCTAGTTCAACACCAGTTGATATCGCTTAACATACCTCTAAGCCTATAGCTAAAAACAAATATTCTTCAATGGCGATCGCACCATTGAGCTGTTGCGATCGCAAACTTATCTGCGCACAGTCATGCCACTAGTAAAAGCATGAAGGATACCTCAGATCATATCACCGTATTCGGAAGATGAATGCCCAGTGCAGCCTCTTTGCGCCAAGGTTCAAGTTGCTTGAGAGAAGAGAATAGATGATGACGTGCGGGAGCAAGAGGCGGGCAGTAGCTGACGCAGCAACCCAATCCCTTACCTGGGTATGCTGCTGTATCAAGGGTCACACAAAGCCCAAACAAAAGCAATCAGTACCAGCACTAGCCACCGGTAAACTCCCAGTTGAGAAGACTGGCCAAGCGGTGTAGGCCAAAACGATGTGGCTACTTTTGAAAAAGCCTTCGATTTGCCACGCTGACGTCCCACCGTGCAAGGTGGATGCCTTCCCAGCCGCCGAGTCCAGAGGGAGTAGCGCTTTGCATTAACATCCTCACGCTTGAAATAGTAGTAGCCCCAGCTCAGAGGCATGCACAGTCCTTGCCAGTAAATCTGCTGCCCAGCTTTATAAGCTGTTGGCAAAGATCGTCCATCCCATAAGCGTCGTCTGCTACTGACACTGACAAGAGCGTGCAACGGCACACCGAAAACATCATACCCCCTGTAAAAACTCCCTGCTGCCCAATCCTGCGTCTGCTAAAACCATCGTCTGCCAGCGTTGCCTTCGAAGACAGTGCGCTGCAGTGGCTGCAAGGCTGGCTGGGCAGGGTTGCCGTGCCCTTACTCGAGCAGATGCGCCCATCTCCGGCCGCCGCTGACGCTACACGAATACAGCACCACCAGATGAAAGCCTCGCTTGTGGTTATACCAACAACAACGGAAGCTGCTTAAACTTGCCTGCCTTCTCCAAGGTGGTTAAATCCACACGATAAACTGTCAATTTGAGGCCGCCGCCCTCTAGGTGCCCACACCAGCAACTGCTCCAGCACCCAGTGGCGAATGCTGCGAGCAACTGCCGAGTGGGCCAATCATAGTGGTTGAGGAACCGACTGAGTGCTCCTGCTGATTAATGGCAATGCTGAGAGCAAGGATGGCTTGCGAGTCAGGAATATTATGAAAACTTGCAGGCTATCCCTCGTGGTAAAGAAGACATTAACCCCAACAGGCTGCTCATAAAGGTTGACAGGCAGGAGTGTGTGCACTCCTGCAGTTTACAAAAGCGACCTATTGACTGTCTTACCTCCTGCACACCTGGTGAAAAGGAAAACTGGTCTCCCCAATAATCCTCGTTTTTTTAGGTGAGTCAGCTTGTCGCTGTTTCGACCTAACTGCACTCACGGCGGAACAGTCTAGAACATAGCAGCGAACCCTCTAGCTGGCCTTCCTTGGTTTATAGCTAGAAGTGGTAGTCGTAGTTAGGCTGCTAAGAGCTTGATCATAACCCTACTTTTGTAGCACCTGGCAGTATACTAATGAGAGCGCAGTATGATGCAGACAGTTTCGACCAAATGTTGACTACAGAGTCAACCAGAGGGACTTCTGGGACATGATTGGTATTGCTATTGCTCAGTAGTAACAATGCTCCTTCAGGCTTGTAGTGCTGGTGGGTATTCCTCTGGCGATCGTCCGACAGTGTTGACTCATCAGATCGCGCAGATTTTGATCTTCAGTAGTTGCAAAGACACTTCTGAGAAATCATAGGCATCCTCCAGTAAAGTTTAATGATGAAGCCATTGGTGTACTAAAGTTAAACCACTAAATCTGCAATGAGGTCTGACTTTTGCTTCATTGATAAGCTAAAATATATAAACAGCCTGAGCATGAATTCATTACTGGCTTCCTACAGCCTAACATGCCAAGCATTGTTCTTAATCTAGTGCCCCATTCTGGGTTTTCTACTAAACGAAGCATGCACTAGCTATTCCTTGTAACCACCTGTATATAAGATGCCTGTATACTCATGCTCGATTAGCTCTGATGTTCCTGCATTATCGTAACCAATCACAGGTCTACAGGCGGACATAGCCTCTACAGTTACTCGCCCCATGGCTTCATTTTTGGAACACATGAGAACAGCATCTGCTACCAAATATGCTGCATAGGGATCTTGAATATGTCCCCAAATTTCTATGTTTCTTTCTAGCCTCAAATTGTTGGCTAACTGCTGGAGATGAGCTGTATTCCCTAAGCCTACAATTAGCAAACGTGTTTCTGGGAATTTTTCTACTATCAGTGATAGAGCCTGAATTGCAATTGCTTGACCTTTACAAGGATCAATCACCCCAACTAATGCAAAGGTATATGGTTTTTGATGACAAGGGCTTTGTTGATTTAGAGTATATAGGCGGTCAAACTCAGCTTCAGACGCCACACCGTTATAAATTACATACACTCCTTTTCTTTCCGCATCTTGTAAAAAGTGTTTACGTATTGCTTCAGATACCGCAATGGATACATCTGAGAAATACATAATTTGATTTTGAATACTTTTTCCCCAGTCAGGAAAGAAACTATAATCTAAATCACCGAACTCCCGCCAGTGCCATACATGTGGTACTTGTAGCAATTTTGCCGCTAATAAACCTATCGGAGTTACTGTTGAATTTGTGTAAACCACGTCAATCTCCCACATCCGAAGTTTCGCTACCAAAGACTTAAGTAAGCAGAAGTTTAAATATAGACGCTTAAGTGCCCAATATTTTGACTTAACATGCTGACAAGCGTCTCTCAACCAACTATCGTTTAACTGTGGTTTTGTTGACACCCACCATTGGATTGGAAATACCTCTACAGGTACACCACGACTTCTTAGGATATCGGTTATTTCTCCCTCCTGTGGAGAAATAACATAGGACGAAACTGTATACCTATTCAGTCCATCTATCAAATTTAGGAGTGAGCGATTAGCGCCATACAAACCAGTGTAGTGTGTGATGAAACCTATCTTCATTAGTCGTAGTTATAACAAAAGAATTTTAATTATTATTTAAAGTGTAAAAAACGGCTTTGATCTGCCAATTGCAATATTACCTTCTAGCAAACGTACATCAAATTTAATCTGAAGAAAATCTTCCCATCTCTGTAGAATTTCTTGCTCTCCTGCTCTATCAATATCATCTAAAATGATAGTGTAATCGTCAGCCATGAATTGTTGCATAAATGGAACAGCAGGATATCTTGCATACTTAATTTTTTCTGTATAGGCTGGTGGACCGTCTACCAATAGAAGCTCGATTTTCCCGTTCGAGAGATTATTTTTTATTATATCTGTGTTGTACCAGTAATTTCCTTTTAATCCCAATTTAGTAGATGCTAATGGAGCTAAAATAATTGACACACAACTATCTAGCCCTTCTTCTTTTAGTTTTTCCTTTAAAAAGTTAGCCCATATATCTTCATGCTCAATTGTGTATAGATGACCGCTTCTTTCTCTTAGTAATCTAGCAATATAAAAAGTAGATATACCTCCTCCAAATTCAACTACGCAAGACCGCCTATTAATTAAAATCTCGTTAAGAACAGCGGACAAACCACTTGGACGGATTGAAGACTGACTCCAAGGAAGATAATAATTAGATAAGGGAGTTAAAAACTGGATTGCCAGTATATCATTCTGCTTTGCTAAAATTTCTTTAAATTTATTTGAAAAGTATTTGTTGTATAAATTGTAAAGATGCTGTTTAAATACTCTCATTCTGCTTGTATTTTATTAAGTAAATTAATTTGTTACCCATTGAGCTTTCATCAGAATTTTGCAGAACATTGGTTCCCCATAACTACCTGTACCAAAAAAATTGCCTCCATCTACAGTTATTGTTGAAGCATCTTGAATCTGATCGATAAGTTCATTGCTAAAGTCTTCAAGGGATAACGCCACACTGTATAAGCCATTAGCTAGAGGAAGATTTTCTACAAAACATAATATATCACCTGAGATTTTATCAAGAGTAATACTGCTTCCAGTAAATTTGTTCTTCAGTAGAAGAATTCTATTATAATATTCGTCCTTAAAAGCAATACCTACAATAATGTTTTTTAGCGACTTCCCTGTAGTATTAGCGTACTTAATTTCTAAATAGTAATCATTTCCTGATTGCAAATAAGTTACTTCAGATTTTAGGAAATCTAAAACCCTAAAATGAGTAATTTTTGCTTTTCCAGAGCCTTTGCGATCTCTCCTATGTTCAAGTAGCGTTGCATTAGTGTTATTGGTGGCTTCTTCTAAGTATCTTTGAATAGCTGTTTGAACGTTACTATCTATGCATAAATTCCCATGCTGAAGCAAAATGCCACGTTGACATAGGGCTTCAATGGCACTTATATTATGGCTAACAAAAATTACTGTTCTTCCTTCTTTTCCGACTTCCTCCATCTTGCCTAAACACTTTTTCTGAAAATGAAGATCTCCTACTGCCAGCACTTCATCCACAATCAAAACTTCTGGCTCTAGGTGGGCAGCTACTGCAAAGGCTAGGCGCACGTACATTCCAGATGAATAGCGCTTAACTGGCGTATCTAAAAACTTCTCTACTTCAGCGAAGGCGATTATCTCATCAAATTTATTTTTGATCTCAGCCTTGCTCATTCCCAAAATTGCACCGTTAAGATAAATGTTCTCTCGTCCGGTTAGCTCTGGGTGAAAACCTGTTCCCACTTCCAAGAGACTTGCTACTCTTCCTTTAATGCAAATGCGCCCTGTAGTTGGTTCAGTGATGCGGCTCAGTATCTTTAATAGCGTAGATTTACCTGCGCCATTGCGACCGATGATGCCAACGCGATCTCCTTGCTTAATCTCAAAAGAAATATCCTTCAGTGCCCAAAACTCTTCACGGGCTGGGTTAGATATTTTTTTATCAGAAGGTTTCAAAAATTTCCTGCTTACAGACTTAGCTCCATCAGCGATCACATCCCGCAGAGCTTTGTAACGATGTACTCCCTCCTTCTGGTGACCAATGATGTACTTCTTGCTTAGGTTCTCGACCCGGATGATGGTGTTAGACATTTACGGTAGCCTCAAATATCCCTTTCCTAACAATAAATTGCCGCAGTGCTCTAGCCATAGATGCTGGTCTCTCTGTCACCATAAAGCTCTCCTTCAATCCCTTCAGCAGAAAGTGGTTTTTCAGGCAAGATAGCCGCTACAGACAACCAGTGATTTTCTGAAGACCACCTAGCAAGGAACTACACAACTTCTGGCCCATCTTTAGACCACATCCGCAAACGTACGTTCCATCTTGCGGAAGTACCAGATGCCGCTAGCCAGCACTAAGGTGACTAATCCTAACGAGAGTAAAAACCCCGGCCAGTAAAGCTGTGCTCTTCCACTTAAAATTGCCCAGCGGAAACCATCAATCACTCCCACCATGGGGTTTAGCGAATAGAGCAAGCGCCACTGTTGCGGCACAATGCCGCTACTAAAGCCCACTGGTGATATGTATAGGCCGAGCTGTACTATAAACGGCACAATGTAACGAAAGTCACGGTATTCCACGGTCAACGCGGCTAACCAGAGCCCAGCACCAATCGCTGCAGCAAAAGCAATTGAAATGAACAGCGGCAGCGTCAGAATGCGCCAGTCGGGAACAAAGTTGTACCAGATCATCAGTGCCAGCAAGATCATCCCAGAAATTAAAAAATCGACAAAGCTGACAATCACGGCACTGGCCGGCACAATTATCCGGGGAAAGTAAACCTTGGAAATTAAATTGGCATTAGTGATTAAGCTATTACTACACTCGGAAAGGGCATTCGCAAAAAACTGCCAGGGTAGCATTGCTGCAAACACCAAAATTGGATATGGCACTCCCTCGGAGGGCAACTTCGCTAGCTTGCCAAACACAAATGTGAACACAATCATGGTTAAAAAAGGGCGAATCAGCGCCCAAGCAACCCCGATCGCAGTTTGCTTATAACGCACCAAGATATCACGCCACGCCAAAAAGTAGAATAATTCCCGGTAGCGCCACAGATCCTTCCAGTACTGACTTTCTGTGCGACCCGCCTCAATTACCAATTCTGTCTGAGAGTTATGACTCATAGATAGGTTTAGATCGCTCAACACAATTACCTGTAAGTTTTCAACCCCTTGCCAAGCCACTAATTCCTGGCTGCGTTTTTGCTAAGTGATTTTGCTAAATTCTTACTACGCACTGCCCACAGCTTTTATGCAGGTAACCAAACAGTGTTAAAAACTTCTCCCCCGCCAGCTCGACGACTGAGAAACATCTCGGGCAATGTGATATCAGGGCGATCGCGCTCCACTAGTTACGGGTCAAACCAAAACTCGTATACCGTGACGTCATGGCCCGCATTATCCAGCGTTTCTGTCTCTTTTTGGGGTCGAGGAGCTGTAAGAGATGACCACCAATGAGAACTAGAACTTTGCTATAAACTACATTTGTGGTGGTTTAGTTAAGTGCTCTGGTGGCTGGGGCTGTTGACTTGCTACCTCTCTTCAAGGTCAATCCCTAGCGATCGCAGTCGTGCGGCCAGTTTTTCAGCGCGTTGATGTTCCTGCTCGGCACGTTGACGTTCTTTCTCAGCCTGTTGTTGTGCCAATTCAGCTTGTTGTTGTGCCAATTCAGCCTGTTGTTGAGCTGCTTCCTCCGGCAACAAAATCAAATTTCCCTCTACATCGTAGAATCTCAACCAGGCGGCAGCATCCCGGTTAAGAGTTCCTTCCCAAGTTCCTAGCCATAACTCTAGAGCTTGGCACCATACCCTTCCCCGTGGGTCTGGTTCGATTTCTTGATAGCGTTGGTTTTGATCTAAGTGCCAACCCTTTAAAGACTGAGGGGC
>JAUJON010000107.1 GCA_030447595.1 Thermosynechococcaceae cyanobacterium YX3bin19 | reverse complement strand
ATCTTTTGGTTGGGGTGAGCATAGTTGTGACTATCACGACATCGAACCAGTAGATATATAGGCTGTTATCTTTGCTTGTGTTCGATTTGAAGTACCGATCCGACTAGTTGGAGCTCTCGAGTCTCTTTTGTGTAGTTGTCATGATAAAAGACCAAAAAAATTCTATTAAAACAACAGAGAGGATGCTCGCTTCTAAAACAATCTAATCTCAACTTCCTAGCAATCGGACTAGACTATGGCTAGATTTGAGCAACACTACCTACTACCCTATTGCAAGCAGCAGGATGCTGGACAGCTTTGTTAAAGCATTTAAGAAAACTTCAAAAAATGATAAATTTCCGTGGCAGTCAACTGATCGCAACAGCCACAGGCTTAGGGTTGTAGCCCTTTTGTCTTTACACTTCTAGATGAAGTTTTATGTTTTTGAGTGACTGTGACTAGGCCGTTGCTGGCTTTAGCCCGTTAATACCCTGCTGCATAAATTCAGCAATCTGTGCTTCTTTTTCGGCGGAGTCAGTCTCAATGTAAACTCGAATCAGTGGCTCTGTACCGGAGGGACGCAGCAATACCCAGCTCCCCTCTTCAAGGTAAAGCTTGACGCCATCTTTACGACTGGTTTCTTTGACCTTAATGCCCGCGATCGCCTCAAATCCAGGAACTTGATCGACGGAATTTTGCGTAAAGTGGTCTAGCACCGCGGCCTTGTGGGCATTACTCAGATGCAGATCCAGGCGGTTATTCCAAAGAGGCCCACCCGCTTCCGCCACGACTTGCTCAACGAGTTGGCTCAAGGGTTTGCCTTCGTAAGCCAGGAGTTCCACAATCAGCAGGTCGGCTAGAATGCCATCCTTTTCCGGAATATGGCCGATAATACTCAGACCACCGGATTCTTCCCCGCCAATTAGCACTTCCGTTTCCCGCATTTTCTGGCCGACATGCTTGAAGCCAACCGGAGTTTCGTAAACCTCTAGACCATTTTGGGCCGCAAAGTTATCCAGCAGGTGAGTGGTTGCTACAGTGCGGACAATTGCCCCTTTCTTGCCTTTGTTCTTGACTAGGTGGCGGGCCAGGAGCAGCAGGACGATGTTCGGTGCTAAGTAGTTGCCCTGCTCGTCAATAATGCCAAAGCGATCGCTGTCGCCATCGGTTGCTAGGCCTACGTCAGCCCCATCTGTCTTGACTGCGTTGATCAGTTCTCCTAGCTGTTCACGCTTCGGTTCCGGCATCCCACCCCCGAACAGGACATCGCGGTAGGTGTGAAATGCCTCAACCTGGCAACCACAGTGGGCTAAAGCCTCATCCAGGTAGCCGCGCGAGGTCGAGTAAAGGGCATCGTACTTGACCTTTAACTGGGCAGCCCGAATTCGCTCCACATCAAGGAGGGTATAGATGAAATTCAGGTAATCGGGTTTAGGGTCAAAGGTGGAAATTTTACCGTTGGAGCCATTAGCGGATTGGAAGCGTTCATCCGGCAGGGTATCCGCAGCCCCGGCAATACTGGCAACGATCTTATCGGTAATCTCGGTGGTTGCCGGACCCGCGTAGTCAGGAATGTACTTGATGCCGCAGTAAGGGGCGGGGTTGTGGCTGGCGGTGAACATCAGTGCCCCCGCAGAGTTCAGCTCACGGGCATTGTAGGCAATGACAGGTGTTGGGCAGTCGCGCTCGACAACCTTAATCGTCCAGCCGAGTTCAGCCAGCACCCCAGCCGCACTTTCGGCAAACTCATCCGCAAGAAAGCGTGGGTCATAGCTAATCAGTACAGGCTGATCCTGGGAGTAGGCAGTCTTTAGGTACTCCGCGATCGCCCGCGTCACTTTTCGCACGTTGGCAAAGGTGAAGTCATCCGCGATGATCCCCCGCCAGCCATCGGTGCCAAATTTGATTTGCTTCGAGTTGCTGCTGCTCATATTGCTGCTCCCTGATCTTTTCGCGGTCAAAAGTAGATTGGGTAACGATGCCCACTCCATTAAACCTGAAAATCGCTGCATTCTTTGTTAGAGTTGCACATTACGGGCGCGATCACCCGATGAACCACAATATTATTCCCGGGGATTTGGGTACAATAACGCGGATTCCCTATTGCCCAAGCTAAACGTGAAAGCTGTACAAGTACTTGTGGGTGCGCTTCTGCTAGCCAGTCTCGGCGGGGCGAGTTGGGCGATGCTGCAAAAGGTGCCTGGATTTCAGCCGAGCTGGCAGGTGGTCAGCGTCCATGATGGAGACACAATCAAAGTGAGGCAGGGCAATCGAGTTGAGAAAATTCGCTTTGCCTGCTTGGATGCGCCAGAACTCTCGCAACCGCTGGGTCAGGCTTCACGGAATCACCTAAAGAGACTGATCGAGGAAGCCGGAGACCGGGTCACCCTCAAGATCCTCGATACGGATCGCTACGGCAGAAAGGTGGCAGAAGTCTATACAACCCGTCCTCAGCGGTTACTCCAGGAAGCACAAATTCAAGCCGGGATGGCCTACGTCTACCACCGCTACTTGCGGAGCTGCCCCGACGCAGTTCAGATTAAGCGGGCTGAGGCGATCGCCCGCCAGACGAAAGCAGGGGTTTGGAAAGATTCTAGCTCTATTAAACCTTGGAACTACCGTCATCAAAAATAAGGCCAGGGCTGGAGAACTGGTACCGTCGGGCTGATCCTTCTACAGTAGAAAAAGCCGAGTCAAAGTTCATCAATGTTGCAATTTCAACCCCCTGGCTTTGGGCAACGGGTCATCCAAACCTCTTTAGGCTCAATGGCTTACTACACCCCAGTGGCTACATTGTGGTCTGCAACTGAGACAGCAGCTTTACCACCCCTGGTCTTTCTTCACAGTCTTGGGGGTGGGTCTTCTGCCTATGAATGGTCCAAAGTTTATCCGGCTTTCGCGGCTACCCACCAGGTTCTAGCGCCAGACTTAGTCGGTTGGGGCGAGTCAGCTCATCCTGCAAATGAGTACCAGGTGATGGACTACCTGAGGATGCTGGCAGAGTTTATTCAACGAGCCGCAAATCCTCCCGTACAGGTCGTTGCATCTTCACTAACCGCAGGTTTAGTGATTCGCCTGGCGATCCAGCAACCAGAGTTATTCCAGGCCTTGTTGCTTGTGAATCCCAGCGGGTTGAACGACTTTGGCCTTGATTACGGGCGCGGTCTTCCTGCCCAGCTAGCGAGAACGCCCCTGCTGGACCGCCTAATCTATACCTTGGGGGCTGCCAATGGAGCTGCGGTGCGGAACTTCTTGCAGCAGTTTCTCTTTGCCCAGCCGCAGCGAATCTCAGATGAACTGGTTGCAGCTTATGTCGCTTCAGCTCAACAACCCAATGCCGAATATGCCGCGCTGGCCTCACTGCGAGGAGACTTATGCTTTGATCTTTCTTTGTACATGGGGCAGCTCACCGTACCCACAGTGGTTTTCTGGGGAGAGCAGTCCAAGTTTACTAGCCTGGAAACCGGCCTACGGTTGGCCAGACTCAATCCCCAGGCAGTCAAGGCATTTCACCCCCTACCAGAGGTCGGAGTATTGCCTCACCTGGAGCTGCCAGGCATCGTCATTGGGCTGCTGCAGCGCTATCTCTCGGACAATGGGGAAAAGTTGAAGGAGGAATCATGATCTTCGCCGGCAAGCGACCAGCGACCTACCAATTTAGGCGTACGGGACGGTAAGTTAGCTCCCTGCCCGACAACACCGAACTGTGTGTCTAGCCAGAGTTCGGACTCCCAGCATCAAATTGAGCCTTTTGCCTATCTATCCAGTCCTGCAGAAGCAATGGCGAAGCTGAAAGGGGTGATCCAGAGCCTGCCGCGGACAAAAATCATTGCCGAAACCGACAACTACCTGTACGCGGAATTTACCAGTGCGATGATGGGATTTGTGGATGATGTGGAATTCTATGTCGATGAGGCGGCAAAAGTCATCCACGTCCGTTCCGCCTCACGGCTCGGACAGTCTGACTTGGGGGTAAATCGCAAACGAGTGGAGTCGCTCAGAGCAGAGCTGAATACGCGACCCAGTCCTTCCTAGAATTAATTTCAGCCTTCACATCGATCGCTGGTACTGTTGCAGCAGTTGTGGCAGGTGGTCATAGCCATCTACACCGATCAGCGGGATGATCTGCGCTCGCGTCTGTTGCAGCAAAGTCTGGAAATCTGGCCCCAGTTGACCCTGCAAAATGGTGAGCAAGCCCGCCGGTTGTCGCCACTCACTCGCGGCAATTTGCTCCAGCAGGTACATACCCAAGCAGCCGGTGTAAACCGCTGCCTCCAGGTTTTGCAGCGCGTAGTGTGCTTCTGCGAGGTAGGCCAGGTTCAATCCTTGGAGGTACAAGTCTCCAGAAAATTGGGCAGCATGCCAACCCCTCTGCAAATGGGCGATCGCGGCTTGCGGTTGGGCTAAAACCATATGAGCAATGCCGAGACTGCTGTGGCAGAGGGCTTGACTCTGACCATCCCCTAACTGCTCCGCCAGCTTTAATCCCTGCTGGAGGTACTGGATAGCCATTTCATCGACTGGTTCCCCTGCTTCTCTAGCTGAGAACACTTCGCTGTAGCCCAGGTTTGCCAGGGCGTTTGCCTCTCCCAGGCTTTCTCCTGACTGGCGGCTGAGAATCAGCGCCCGCTGGCTGTAGCCAATAGCTTCGGCATAATTTTTTTGGGCGACACAGGTGCGGCTGAGGTGATTCAAATTGGCGATTTCACACCGGACATCCTGAGATTCACGGGCAACTGCCAGCGCCTGCTGGTGAAATGACACTGCCTGCCGGAGCTGCCCTTGAGCTCGCAGTGAGTAGCCCAGTAACGTGAGAATCCGCGCCTTTTCCTGGGTCCCCTCGATTTGCTGCAGCGGTTCGTCTAAATAGTTGAGTGTATCGCGCAGATAGTCTCCAGTGAAGGAGGCAAAGACCCCACCATAGAGGGGAAAGTATTCCCGCTGAGCAAAGGTGCGGAGGAGCTGCTGGGTGATTTGCCAGCCGCCTCTGGCAAAGCGCTCACGAGAACTGGAATTCAGGCTGGTGTTCTGACTGAACCCTTGAGCCAGCTGAGACCAGATGACGGCAAAAGCCAAAAAGGTGGAAATGGAAAGTTTTGACCCCACTTTAGCGTCGTAAACCATCTTGTCAAACCAGCTTACTAGCCCCCGCTGGAGATACTGAAGCACCACGGCCAGCTCAACCCAGGACTGGAGATCGACGCCAGCGTGACGGGCGATCGCCTCATCAAGGGACTGATTGAAGGAAAGCGCCTGAAACAGGGCTTTTGGTAGCGGTTGCTCCATTTGTGTCGCCCAAACTCTCCAGGGCCCCCGTTGTCCAGGTACCCCAGCAAACCCTAATTCTTGGCCCTGGCTGTACATCCAGCTCACAAGATGCGGCTCTAGGCGCTGCCAAGATCCTAATCCAGCGGTGATGCCTGCCGACAGCTGCTGCAGTTCTTGATCCTCGGCTCCCTGCAGGGCGTTTGCTAGTTGCTTGAGCTGCTGGGAGTTAAAAGCATGATTCCGGTTGGGGTCCAAAACTTGCAGCAAAGCTAGGAGCCGATCCAGGGGTTCAGTGGTGATGGTACGAACAGCGGCAGTGATGGCTTCGCTGGCTCGGTTTTGCACCTGCGCCCGCTGCCATTCACTCTGGATCGTTTGCAGAGCCCGGAGGCTGCGGCCTGCCTTGGCCTGCTTCAATTCATCGGTCTGGCTATTCACCTGTTCCTGGGTCGTGTGGAGGCGATCACCCAGGCAGCGCTCGAAAAGTTCCCCGGTCCCTTGACTGACCCCTTGCCGGAGCATCTGATAGACCTGTTCCTTGGAGCGAATTTTCCCCTTCAAGGTCATTTGAACAATTTCATCAATCAACTCGAAGTAGCGTCCAGGCAGCGGCAAGTCGGTCATAGATGCAGCAATGGGGTATCTACTTCTAGGTTAAGGCAGTTCCATCTAAGACGAATAACTGTTGGCACATTGGAGAGGGAGGCGTCAGGAACTAATGGATCGAGGAATCACAACCGTTGCTTGCCTAGAACATTCGGAAGGCAAAGACCTCTGCCGGGAGGAAATCCATGTCGTCAACTCCAACTGTGAACTATAATGAAACTATAGAACCCATGGGGCTGTAACGGTTTCGACGTTTTAGTGAACGTAGCTTCGTGATACAGGTCGAGAGTGAGTCGTCTCTCGCTAATCTCTGGCTCAAAAACAGTACATGCGAACAACATCGTACCTTTTGCTCGTAAGGCAGTTGCTACTGCTTAAAAACCGCTAATCGGTTCGAGCGTCTTTAGTCCGACTCCGTTAAAGACTATTGACTTAACCCCAACGGATGCGCTGGTAGGCTGCCTCTGGTCGGTCTGCTAGCAAAGAACCTCACCAGAGCATCCCACTGTCCGGGATAAAGGATGGTTCCCGCTGCGAGGACTAGAGCAGCTAAACCTGTGAAGGAACGGAGAGCCAATAGCTGAAGCGGACACGGGTTCGACTCCCGTCAGCTCCACTTTTTAGAGTCAAGGAAGCTTAAATGAGCTTCGTTAGTAGTCCAAGTGTTACCACTGTTTAGCTGCACACAAGGCGCAGACTGTCCATCGCTGCAGCTCTCCAGGAGGAGTTGGGCACTGACAGGTAGGACAAAGGGGTAGGGACCGTGCTCGCGCTTGAACCAAGTTTGCCCAGCGGACAAAAGCTACATTTTGATCTCTAGCAACGTTGACTACTGGCTGCAGACTCGTGCTGTATCCTTCCGGTAGTCGGCTGGGGTGGTTCTGGCGTAGTTGTTCAAATCCGGTTCCCGGCTTGCTCAGTGGGCTACTTTGCCATTGGGCAGTTGAGAATCGAATTTCAGCTAATGGCTGAAGTAGCTTTGTGTTGAGTTTTTCTAGAATTCGCTGGCGTTCAAATACTAAGTTTTGCGCCCAAACTGAACTGGATGTAGCAACCTTGAGAACCTTCTGCTTTGTGATTGCCACCGGACGGGTTTGAGCTGCAACAATAGGGCCGACAATCTGCGGCCAATGCTTTAGCAAATGACGAAACTGATGCTGCTCTTGCCATGCTTCCTGGGCTTGCAGGGCACCGACAACTTGATTAAGCGATTTAAACGACATGCTGGCATCGGCTTAAAGCTAACGGGTCTGGTTCTGGATTTTACGATGTTCTCCGCAGGGACTAACCTAGACGAAGCTCCCTTGAAGCACCCGGTCTGAGGGTAACCTTTGAGAAGACAAAGGTAGATAGTACCAGATCCTCTAGAATTACTGGTGTCTTGCCAGAATATACCGTTGATGACT
>JAUJON010000106.1 GCA_030447595.1 Thermosynechococcaceae cyanobacterium YX3bin19 | reverse complement strand
GGTAGCCTCACCGCTGCGATTGAAAAAGCGGCTCAAATTGAACCTGAGCGTGCCCTTTAGACCGAAGCTCAGACTGCAATTGGTCAATGGATAGCCGAACGTGATGCCGTCGTGGCTAAGCAACAAGCGGCAGCTGAGCCTGTGGAGTCAGAGGCTCCACTGTCTAGCGATGCAGAAATTAGTCCTCTGGAAAACATTCTTCCTGGTGATGAAGCTACCGATGGCACCAACTTCAATGCTGCACCACCCAGTCCTACCCGTCAAAGTAGTTCAACCCCTGAGGAACCTCTGGTAGACGAGAACTTTGAGCCAATCGATCGCTAGTCAAAAGTTAACTCCTTTGATGCGCCTCAGTAGAATTGCGACCTTGCAGCTTGCTTGAAGGTTTTGCCTCAAGAAGTTCCTCTATCTCTACAACGAAGGTGACGACGATCGCCAACATGATACGATGAACGGTTGGATCTTCAATGGTCCTAAATTTGTCGTCCCCGCTGTCATTGCTTAATTGCATCCTCCTGGTTTTGCTGAAGCAGCCTTAGGGGATTACCTATTCATCGTCACCCCAAAGCTGGAAGATGCTGCTTTCTAAGATTTTGATTGCTAACCGAGGAGAGATTGCGCTACGAATTCTTCGGACTTGCGAAGAAATGGGTATTGCGACTGTTGCGGTACATTCAACGGTTGACCGTCACGCTCTCCACGTTCAACTTGCTGATGAAGCCGTTTGTATTGGCGAGGCACCTAGCAGCAAGAGCTATTTGAATATCCCCAACATTATTGCTGCAGCCCTGACGCGCAATGCCACTGCCATTCATCCCGGATATGGATTTTTAGCGGAAAATGCCCGCTTTGCCGAGATCTGTGCTGACCATCAAATCTGCTTTATTGGCCCGTCACCCGCAGCAATCCGAGCGATGGGAGATAAATCGACCGCTAAGCTTACCATGCAGCAGGCCGGAGTCCCGACAGTACCGGGCAGCCCGGGATTAATTACTGATGAGCGCAATGCTTTAGTGATCGCCCGCAAAATTGGCTATCCGGTGATGATTAAAGCTACCGCAGGCGGCGGCGGGCGTGGCATGCGGCTCGTGCAGGAACCCAGCGAGCTGAGCAGGCAGTTTTCCGCTGCTCAAGGGGAAGCAGATGCGGCTTTTGGCAATTCTGGAGTTTATCTCGAGCGATTTGTGGAGCGGCCCCGTCACATTGAATTTCAGATTTTAGCTGATAGCTATGGCCATGTGATTCACCTGGGGGAGCGGGACTGCTCGATCCAGCGCCGCCACCAAAAGTTATTAGAAGAGTCCCCCAGTCCAGCGCTCGACCCGAAACTGCGCGCCAGAATGGGCAATGCCGCAGTTCGAGCAGCAAAATCAATTGATTACGTGGGGGCGGGTACGGTCGAATTCCTCCTGGCACCGTCCGGTGAATTTTTCTTTATGGAAATGAACACTCGGATTCAGGTCGAGCATCCAGTGACGGAGATGGTCACTGGGCTTGATTTAATTGCCGAGCAAATTCGCGTCGCTCAAGGTGAAAAACTCAGTTTGACGCAAGCGCAGGTTAACCTTCAGGGCCACGCCATTGAGTGCCGGATCAATGCTGAAGACCCGGAGCATAACTTTCGCCCCCATCCAGGCCGCATCAACGGCTATCTCCCTCCGGGTGGCCCCGGGGTACGAATGGATTCCCACGTCTATACTGACTACGAAACGCCGCCCTACTATGACTCGCTCATTGGTAAGTTAATCGTTTGGGGACCAGATCGTGCCGCCGCGATCGCGCGCATGCGGCGGGCCCTGCGGGAGTTTGCCATTACTGGTTTGCCCACAACCATCGGTTTTCATCAAAAAATCTTAGAAACACCAGCGTTTCTTAAAGGGGAAGTCTACACAAACTTTGTTGAACAACTGCTCAAGTCTCAGCAATACCCTTGAAATCTTGCCGAACTGGCTTAAATTATCTTTAGTAACCCCTGTTGACCTACAAGCAGCTCCCGTAGGAGGCTGAAAATTCCTACCCAGACGATTGGGGTAATGTCCACGCCACCGATAGGAGGCACAATCTTTCTAGTAGGAACCAGTAAAGGTTCAGTAGGCCAAGCAACCAGATTAAAAGGAAACCGATTCAGGTCAATCTGGGGATACCACGTGAGAACAATGCGAAAGATGAACAGCAAAATCATTAAACCGAACAACGGGCCTAAAATCCAGGTTAGGGCAGTAGCATTCATAGAAGGCTTAATAACAAGGGTTAATCAAATTTTAACTTGCCAGCCTCACGATCAATCTAACGAACAATCCTGTAAAGCTTCTCAAGGTTGAGTCCAACCGAGTAAAATTAAAAACAAACATTGCTGTAATTAAACTACAAGACCTATGACTCCTTCTTTAGCAAACTTTCTCTATAGCTTAGTTGCGGGGGCTCTAATTGTTATTGTTCCAATCACCGTTGGGCTGCTCTTTATTAGTCAAAAAGATAAAATCCAGCGCTCCTAACGCTTCTTAAAAAAGCTTGTAACTCTCTGCCTGTTTAACTCGGTTTGCAGTTATGGCAGGGCCTTAGCCCAGCAGTATAGGATATTTTTAGGAAATCCTGTGTTGATGAGCTAAGGTTTTGCTTTAAAGGTCGCAGGAATTCAGCCGTTGCCGCGTATCCTTTAGTACCGAGTTAGGAAAGAAATTTGATACGCTATTTGAGTTGAACTAGGGATTTTCGAGCATAACTCGTTAGCATAGAATTTACCGAGGAGATACGTAATGGTAGTTGGACTTAGTTCAGGCAGGATTCTAGAGTTAGGCTCAAATCTTTTCACACCGACCCTAGCTCAAATTGTCAATGTGGGATTCGGCCCTGCTGGTATTTTAGGCCTTGCTGTTGCCGTTTCCGGTGCTGCCCTGTATTTCCTCCGCTCAGTCCGCCCGGAGCTGGCTCGTGATCAAGATATCTTTTTTGCCGCTGTAGGTCTACTCTGTGGCGGTATTTTGTTCTTCCAGGGATGGCGATTAGACCCCATTCTGCTGTTTGGGCAGCTCCTCTTAACTGGCTCTACTATATTCTTTGCGGTTGAAAGCATTCGACTACGACAAGTTGCTACGGTGCAAGCGAAGCGAAACGCCCCAATTTTTGAAGAGGAAGAAAGGCCCGTTTCTCGTAGAGACGTTTACGCCGAGTTAGATGAATTTGGCGCAGCGTATGAAGAACCACCCACACCTCGGATTAGAGGAACGCGAGATGGAACATCTGCTCGTCGCAGCAATTATCTTGACGAGTGGGCAGGCGAACCATCTCCTCCCCGCAGCTCTAGATCTACTTCCCGGGGAGAGTTTTCATCGGAGCGGCCACCTCGTAAACGGCGCCCTTCCCGTCCAACCTCGTCTGGCCGGCAACCAGCACCGCCTTCCTACGGAGGCTCAAATTCCACTGACGTTGACGTCACGAAAACAGATGTCCGAGGTAGACCCGTAGACTCTGATCGCGGCAGCTACAGTCGCTCAGACAAAGGTAGAACTGCAAACTCATCTAAATCTCGTAAAAAACGCCCCCGGCCTGACTCATCCGCTCCAACTCAACCGGATGACTACGTTGATTATCAACCCATAGACTACACGGAATACACCCGGCAAGAACGGGATAATTCTGCTAACTTCGACGATGATGATGAGAACACTTGAACCGGCAGCAATCTTGCTCCGCTCTATTTAATAAACCCTTGCTTCTAAGGACTTTAGGTACTCGGTATTAACGCCGGACTCGCGAGTTAGGGCAATTTTCCCAGTTCTGGCAATTTCACGGATGCCAAATTTGTTGAGCATCTGCACAATGGCAACCATCTTGCCGGGATCGCCCGCCACCTCAATGGTGAGGGAGTCATCGGAAACATCTACTACCTTGGCGCGAAAGATCTGAACCAAATCAATAATCTCTGAACGGGCGGATGCAACAGCGTTGACCTTCAAGAGCATCAACTCTCGCTCGACGCAGGGAACTTCCGTGATGTCGTGGACCTTAAGCACATTCACCAGCTTGTAGAGCTGCTTAGTCAACTGCTCAATGCTGCGGTCATCCCCAGGAACAACCATAGTGATGCGAGAAATCCCCAACTGCTCTGCCGGTCCAACGGCTAGGCTTTCGATATTAAACCCCCGTCGGGCAAAGAGGCCAGCAATCCGGGTCAACACTCCGGCTTCATCTTCGACCAAAACAGATAGGGTATGTTTCATAGCGACAATATTTTCCGGCAAGCTTGCATTCCTGGTCAGTGCAGTTCAATCGCACATCTAATTTTATCTTCAACTGCTAGTTCACTGAGCGAGATGAGGCAAGAGAACTTGTCACATCACTACACCAGCTATCTATCCAACTCAAAATCGCTCGGTTCACTTGCTCAGGGCATTCATCGTGGGGACAGTGACCAGCATTTTCTAATTCCAGCAATTGCAAGTTAGGATTATATTCCACAAACTGACGTGCCAAGCTGCCGGGGATCATCCGGTCTTGCTGGCCCCAGATCAGCAGCATCGGAATCTGTATATTCGGCAGCACCAACTTGACGCTGGGACCAAACTGGGGACTAATCATCGCCTTGAGAATGGCACAAAACGCTTGAGCAGACCCACGCTCCTGAGCTGGTCCCACCAGAATCTCAACCAATTCCTCTGTAACGGCAGCCGGATTAGCATAGGCAATCGCCGCCCAGGGGCGTACCACTCCCGGTCTACGGACAACGGAGAACAGCGATCGCAACAGCAGTGGCGAGGTAAAGATTCGCTCAATGGCGCTGACAATAGGTCTAAAGAATTGAGGCATCGCCGCCTCCCGAATCGACGGATCGGGCAGGCTAATCATGACAATTCCCTGGACCATTGCTGGGTGAGTAACCGCAGCCGCCAAGCAAACCAAGGAGCCAATGGAGTTACCAATTAACACCGCTGGCTGGCCAATGAAAGTCCGCCAGAAATCATAGACCTGCTCTACCCACAGCTCTACCTTGTAGTCTGCTACAACTTTCTCAGAGGCCCCAAAACCCAGCATATCCAGAGCATAGACTGTATGATACTGGCCTAGCTCCGTGAGGTTGTGCCGCCAATGCCCAATAGAGGCACCAAAGCCGTGAATTAGAATCAGGGGAGTGGTACTAGGACCCTGTCTGATCTGAGGTCGTACATAGGTGTAGCGCGTTTGCCAGCCTCGCCATACCCAATCTCTTTGACGGCCGACCCGTTGCTGCCAATGCTGTATTGTCACATGACCTCACACAAAACCCTGAGAGTACTGCTTTAATTCTAGGTTCCGTTAGGCGCTTGCTATCAGACCTCAGCGAGGAGACTTCCTCAAGATCTCCAAACCAACCCTTGTCTAGATAGCCTAGACAACGATCAGAACAGAGATGAGTACAATTGAGCTAAGGTTGTTAGACCTCTTATTGAGTAACCAACCAATGAGGAAATACCTGCAGTAGGTGGGTTAATGTTAGTTAATCTATGCTAACGGTGACCAAACAAAACTGATTTCTCCGATAGACTTGTGATCAGTACTGTGCTCAACACCTTACTGCCTGAGACACTTGTAAACTGCATTCTTCCGTCAACCAACTATTCTTATTAACTATCCAATGCCTCCTGCGCCTGAGATCAAGAAACGCAATCAAGACTTACCTTTTATTAACGAACGCATTCGATTTCCCAAGATCCGGGTCATCGATACAGATGGGACTCAGTTAGGCATCCTGGTTCCTCGGGAGGCGCTGCGAATGGCCGAGGAAAAGGAGCTGGACTTGGTTCTGGTCAGTGACAAGGCCGATCCACCCGTCTGCCGGATCATGGACTACGGCAAGTTTAGATTTGAACAAGAAAAGAAAGCTCGAGAGGCTCGTAAGAAGCAGCACACTGCTGACGTCAAAGAAGTTAAGATGCGCTACAAGATTGAAGAACATGACTATAACGTGCGAGTCAATCAAGCAGAGCGCTTCATCAAATCAGGAGATAAAGTTAAGGCAACGATCACATTCCGAGGACGAGAAATTCAGCATGCTGATTTAGCGGAAGAGTTGCTGCAGCGCATGGCTACAGATTTACAGGAAATTGCTGAAGTACAGCAGGCTCCCAAGCGTGAGGGCCGCAATATGATGATGCTGCTCTCTCCCAAGCGGGAAAAGTAAGGCTTAAGGCTGAGCCTGACCTCTTTTCAACTTGAGGGAACACCATCGAAGTTACAGTGACTTCAGATCGGGCCAAGTACTAGAAGCTAAAACTGACATTCAACAATCCATCTACTTGCGATAGCTTCACAGCCATTATTTCTGGTGCGATAGCATAGAAAAGTAACTCCAAAGAGCTGGATCACGGCACAGTTAGCAGTCATGGGATTCTTCGACTCTGAGATCGTTCAGCAAGAAGCCAAGCAGTTGTTTGAGGACTATCAGTCTCTTATGCAGCTTGGCAATGAGTACGGCAAGTTTGACCGCGAGGGCAAGAAGATCTTCATCGGCAAGATGGAAGAAATGATGGACCGCTACCGTGTCTTCATGAAGCGGTTTGAATTGTCAGACGACTTCATGGCCCAGATGACAGTCCAGCAACTGCAAACTCAGCTCAATCAATTTGGTATTACCCCTCAGCAGATGTTTGACCAAATGAACTTAACTTTAGAGCGAATGAAGTCAGAGCTCGATAAACAGTCTTAGTCTGAATCAGTGGGGCTCAGATGACTTTGTATTGGGTTTGGCAAGCCCCTGAAGCCAACGTAAGGAATCCCGATTTCTATAGAACTGGGGTTTGTAGCAGACTATTCCCGCAATTCTGGCAAGGCAATCCAATAAAGTCCAACGCAATAGCTGTTGGTGCAGCCTGCTGAGACATAAATTTAGACAGGAAAACGGTGGTACCGGTAGAGGTGATTCACGCGGCCAAGGGCTCCACAGGAGCGCTCCTAAGTCAATCTGGCCAGGTTGACATACTATTCATCTGCTAAATTTTGGGCAACAACTCCTAAAATTGCTCTTTCCCAGGGGGTTTTTATAACTTCAACATATTTTGTAACATGACCCCACAACCCACTCATGATTACAAAAATTACCTGGTATGACTGTAGCAATCAGTGAACAAACCAACCCCTTGACCGCTGTAGAACTGTTCCAAATAAACGCCTACTGGCGAGCAGCAAACTATTTATCCGTCGGCCAAATTTATCTGCTGGACAATCCACTCTTAAAGGAACCGCTGAAGCTAGATCACGTTAAACCTAGACTGCTGGGGCACTGGGGCACCACCCCAGGTCTGAATTTCATCTACGTTCACTTCAACCGGGTGATC
>JAUJON010000105.1 GCA_030447595.1 Thermosynechococcaceae cyanobacterium YX3bin19 | reverse complement strand
TCACTACCTACTAAGGTGCTGTAGCTGTGGACATCAATATCTTCTAAAGCGTCCTCATCATCCAATAAGATCACATCTCCGACCTGAACAATGCTAGTGAGCAGCATCAGGCGAGGCGTACCAGAATGTAGGTTTTCTCGCAGACCCAGTGCTACAACCTGCCGCTGGTCCACATCCACCCAAAGCTGACTGACGACACCTAGTTTCTTGCCGTTGTCACGGGTGATTACTTGGGTGCCGATGAGGTCAGAGCGTTGTTGGACTTGTTCAGATGATGTCGTCATTCTGTCTCGAACCTCGAGTTAAATCCTAATTCAATACTAATCTTATACAGTCGCAAAGTCTGGCTGGAAGAATCCGTTGTTTGAGGGTATTCCTTCTGTTCTAGAAAACTTCGACCTACAGTTGTAGGTCGGTCCAGTTCTATGTTCATCTTATTGTGCCAAAACAGATAGTAACAATTATTTCTAGACTGAGAGCAAGTTAAGCTTACGGTTCTGGAAGTTTACGACCAAACCCGTCTAAGCGTCACCTCCTACTAAGGAAGCACTGCGCGGCTGCAGCCGCAGCCCTAAGACTTGAGTATGAGTCCCCCGCGCCTGGGTAACGCCAATTGTGCGTTCGGCTGCTTCAATCATCGGTCGCCGGAGACTGACCACAATAAACTGTGCCTGCTGCGCTTGTTGCTGGATCATCCTCGATAAGCGTTCAACATTTGCCCCATCCAGGAACATATCCACTTCATCAAAGGCGTAGAACGGTGAGGGGCGGTAACGCTGGAGGGCAAAGATAAAACTCAATGCTGTGAGAGACTTCTCACCCCCTGACATAGAGGCTAATCGCTGGACGGGCTTACCTTTAGGATGGGCAACGAGATTCAAACCTCCCCGGAAAGGGTCTTGGGGATCTTCAAGCTGGAGATAACCATCGCCGTCAGATAACTCAGCAAAAATAACCTGGAAGTTTTGATTCACCGCATTGAAGGCCTCTCGAAATGCCTGATGCCTCAGGGTCGTAAAATTTTCAATTCGCAGCAGGAGTTCGGTGCGCTCTGCTGCTAGGGTGGTCAGTTTAGCAGTTAGTTCTGCTAGCCGCTCTTGGGTACGTTCGTAGTCTTCAATTGCCAGCATGTTGACCGGCTCCATCGCCTGGAGCTGTTTCTGCTGCGATCGCAGTTCCTGGCGCAGTTGCTCAAGCCCGATCGCCGGCACCGCCGGTAATGGCTCTGGTAGTTCCGCTGCCTGCTGTTGTAGTTGAGCCTGTAGCGTAGCTAATTTATCCTGTTGGGTATGTTGTTCCCCCTGCAATTTTTGCTGCTGCCACTCCAGTTGTTGCTGGGCCGCCAGGTGTTCGCGCAGTTGGCGTTCTGCGCGAACGCGCAGTTGTTTATCCGTCCCTAGTCGCTGTTCTAGCCTCGTCAGCTCGCTCTGAAGTTGAGCGATCGCCATCTCCAGGGTTTCTCTCTGGCGCTGGTGCGTGTCGCGCTGGTTAAATTGCTCTGTTTGCTGGGCTCGCCGCTCTCGCAGGCGGGTTTGCGCCTGTCGCAGGGATTCCTGCATTCGCTGCTGCTGGTTTTCCAGATCCTGCAGGCGCTGCTGGGCGCTGCGGCAGGCAAGTTCTTGTTCATTGCCTTCGGCTTCGCGGGTCCGGATCACAGTTTGAATTTGCTGCCACTCGCTATGAGCCTGAGACTGTTCCAGTTCAGCTAGTTCAGAGCGCAGGTTGTGAAGTTCTGCTTCCTGCGGCGGCAGTTCTCTGTCTAGAGTTTGCAGGCGCTCACGGGCTGTGGCGAGCTGCTGCTGCTCCTGTGGGGACTGCGATCGCTCATAGCGGGTAGATAGCGCTGCCAGTTCTGCTGTCAGCTGTTCCCGCCGAAGTTCAATCTCCCGGTAGTGCTGGCGGGCTTCTATCAGTGCTTGAGTCTGCTGCTTTTGGTTGGCTTGACCATTCGCCAGGTGCAAGTTCAAGCGCTCTAGCAATTGCTCAATCTCTCGCAGCCGAGCTTTGAGGCTAGTCACTTCCGCAGATTCAGTTGCTTCTGCCGTACCAAAATGCATGGATTGCGGCGCGCGACTCCCCCCGGTCATCGCACCCGAAGTCTCCAGCAATTCACCTTCCAGGGTAACAATGCGATACTGGCCGAGGTAGCGCCGCGCTTCACTGAGGGTTTCAAAGACTACCGTACTGCCAAACACATAGGCAAAAATGTTCTGGTAGCGCGGCTGAAAATCAATCAGGTGGAAGGCGTAGTCAATCGCACCGTTAGCGCGTAAGGGGGGTAAACTTCGGGGCGGCTGAATCTGGTTTAGGGGTAGGAAAGTAATCCGTCCAGCGCGTTCTCGCTTCAGCAGTTCAATTCCCGCAGCGGCAACGGCGTCGTCTTCCACAACCAGGTGGCTTAACCGGGCCCCTGCCGCAGTTTCCAGAGCCAATTGATACTGGGGTTCGACGCGACCGAGTTGGGCGACCAGACCGAAGACACCCGGTAACTCAGTACGGAGAATCAGGCGAGTCGCGTAAGTTCCTTGGGCTTCCTGGGCTGCTTGCTGTTGGGCTTCTAGCTTGTCGAGCTGCCGCTGCTTCTCCCGTTGTTCTCGCAGCAGGCGGGCCTGAGTTTCCTGCTGCAGGCTCAAGTTTTGTTCGACCTCTGCTACAGTTTGAGCTAGGAAGCGCACCTGCTCTTGCTGCTCCTGCACCTGAACTTGAGTGGTGCCGAGGTCTGCCTGTTTTTCAGCAATAGTTTGTACCAAGTGGGCCTGCTCGGTGCCTTGCTCTTGAACTTGGCGCTCCAACTGCTGGACTCGCTCTCCTAGGCGGGCCTGTTCAGACCGTCGGGGCTCCAGGGTTTGCAGCAGGGTCTCGACTTGCTGGCGTAAACCTGTTTGTTGCTGCACCCAAGTTTCAGCGGCAGCGGCGATCGCGCTGGCAGTGTGGCGGCTTTCGTCGAGCAGTTGCTGCGCTTCGTCTCGCCGCTGGACCAAAGCGACAAGCTGCATCTCCACGGCTTGTCGCTGGCTACTGAGGTCTACTAGAGCCTGGGTTTGAGCCCGGATGTCCTGCTGGGTGCGGGTAATCTGGTCAATAGTTGCTTGCTGGGCCTGTTCAAGCTCCTGCTGCTGACGGGCTAATTGCCGATACTCAGCTGAACGGGTCGCTAGGGCTGACTGCAGCGCTAAGTGTTCGTCTTCACCCAAAGCTTTGACGCGAGCATTCAGTTGCTCTAGCTCTGCAGTGGTACGCTCCACTTCAGCATTTATACTGGTGCATTGAGTTGCCAGCTGTGCTGCAGTTTGGTGAGCCTGCGGCAACTGCTGCTCTATCTGCTGGATTTCTACCTGGGTAGAGCGCCACAGCCAGACAGCTTCCGACTGGGACGTACATTGAACGACAGCGCGGGGCGTTGGGGAGTTGTCTGCGCGAACAGATCGCGCTCAGGCGATCGCGCTGCGGATCGGCACCATTCTCGACAATCCGGCAGTCCTCCCCGTTCACCAGCCTGATCCAGTTTTTCTTTGGCCTGGTGGTTACGATCAAGTCTGCCACCCCAGCCGCTCATCAATAATCTCGCGCCGCTGCCGGGGAATTCATGGAAATAATGCCAGTGACATCGCCCCTTCGCCTGCAATTTGTGACCTTCTGGATAAATTCATGGCTGGCTCAACTGCCCATACGGGTCTTGCAAGTACAGGATTCTACGTTGATGCGTAATTAGAGAGGTGTAGGTTCCCTGCTGGGTGACTCGCAGCTTCCGGGTAGCGACCTGCTCAGCGGCATCGCAGGCGCTACTACCAGGCTCGCTAACGAGACTACCTTCTAGTTGGTCAGACAGATCAAAGGTGACGCTAACAATGGTTTCAACGATCGACGGCCCCTTCGTTGACTATGATTCACCAGATCAGGTAATCGCTCCCGCCGCATGCCCTTAGAGCTAGAAAGCCCAAAGAGCAAATATTAAAGCGTCCAAAATATTAGACTTCACCCGACCGTGGGTCCAGAAACCACAGTAAAACTTCGGCAACGGGGGAATCGCAGTCGTGCCACCAAAGGATTTGGCGGTAAGAAAAGTTCTGGTGCTTGATGCCGCGTACTGAATCGGTTGAGGAAAAGGGATTTTGCAGTGCAGTCCGCTCATCACCAGCGCAGGGTAGCACGTGCATTTCCATCGGCTATCTATTCACCAGAAATTTCTGTACTGAATACTTAAGAACTTGCTCCCGAAAACTGGATTTATTCACGCGCCTGCAGAGGAAGCAAAATTGCTTGAACTGTTATAAAGCAGAGTGTGCGAGGAGAATTCAAGCAAGCCCCGATATAGTCTAAAGACTGTTGGGGATAGTGGCCCCAGCCAAGGAGAGCGTTATGGTGGACTGGCAAGAAATTTCCGGTGGTGTGACCGCGCCCACAAGGCTATCGAGCTGAAATTGCAGCCACGGCTTAAAGCCTTCAGGCTTGCCGGATTTAACTTTGATTGTCTCTGATGTTGAAAGTGATCGCCGCTGGAGTTTTCGACTTAGTCAAGTCGAGCCGCCTGCCGACTATTGCCGTCAGCGGCTACGAGCTACAGCTTGCTTAAGCTATCGCCTTTACCAATACCCGGTCAGGCTTCCGTACGTACTGGAGCAAGGGCGAGCGGCTGTCCTCGAAAAAACCAGGCTGGTTGAGCAAGCCTTGGGGATTCCTGCTAAATCTGTGCTGATTGCCTCAACGGGCGTCATTGGTCAGCAGATCCCTCTGGAGCGGATTCAGGCTGGGCTGCCGCAGCTAGTGACTGTTCTCTCAGATACCGGGTCAGATCAGGCCGCCCAGGCGATCATGACGACGGATCGGGTGCCGAAAACCATTGCTCTGGAGGCCCACTTTGAGGGCCGCCCTGTACGGATTGGCGGCATCGCCAAGGGTGCAGGGATGATTCATCCCAACATGGCGACGCTGCTGGCGTTTATCACCTGTGATGCAGCTGTGTCTCCCCAACTTTGGCAGCAAATGCTGAGCCGGGCTGCCAGCCAAAGCTTTAATCAAATTACTGTCGATGGCGATACCAGCACTAATGATACTCTCCTAGCCTTGGCAAACGGTCAATCTCGTACTCCCGCCATCACTGAAGAGGGACCGGAAGCCGCAAAATTAGAAGCAATGCTGACGGCGGTTTGTACCTATTTAGCCCAGGCGATCGCCCGCGATGGCGAAGGAGCCACCTGCCTCATTGAGGTGCAGGTCGCTGGCGCGATCGATGACAAAGCCGCCTGCCAGGTTGCTCGCACTATTGCTGGCTCTATGCTGGTTAAATCAGCAGTATTTGGTCGGGACCCTAACTGGGGCAGGATTGCCGCCGCCGCAGGGCGTGCTGGAGTCGCTTTTAATCTAGAGAAGCTGCAGATCCGTCTGGGTCATTTCCTATTGATGCAAAATGGAACTCCCTGCAATTTTGATCGCACCGCTGCAAGTAACTACCTGAAACAAGACACTATAACTATCTCTGTCAACATTGGCGACGGTTCTGGTTATGGCAAAGGTTGGGGCTGTGATCTCAGCTATGACTACATCAAAATTAATGCTGAATATACAACCTAGTTACCTCCGCTTGCCTAAAATTTGTACCCATCTTGACCAGCTCCCGCGTTGCAGCAGATGAATGAGCGCTCCTGGTGCAAAAAGTTCTAGATCCTCTGCCACCACTGAACGGAAACGTTAGGCTCCTTCCACCTTGGTTTAATGGGTATAGAAATGCGAGTCGCTCCAAGTGGTTTTAGCTGCAACACTTTTATTTTGCTTAGCAATGGCCTTTACCCAAGCCTGGCTAATGCGATTTTGGTTTCGCGCCATCGGTTGGTTGTGGCTCGGGATGAATGCTGCAGGGTTGGTTGTTGCCTTCCTTGTTGCCCAGGGAACTATTTACTTGCTGGCATATGGGTTCAGCCTTGATCTGCTGCAAAACAGTCAAGACGCTGCATTCGTTATTGGTCTGGCGGTGATTGCCTTCGGCGTCACCATGAGCCTGTCGCAGTGGCTCGTATTGCGGCGCAGAATAGACGCGCCATTACTGAGAACTGTGACCAATGTGATAGTAGGAAGTTCTACATGGATTCTGCTGGTAACGAGAATGACACGACTTAGCAACGTTATGGCAAGCGTCTGGCTATTTTTTGTCCTTGCAGTGGTTGCAGGTGTCGTCGTAGGAGGAGTAACCGAGAGAGTTGTATCCTTACTAGTCCGCTCTTGAAGACAAGGCTAAAATGCGTGCTGAGCTTGCAGCGTACGGTAGGGGCTATAACAACCACTCCTCTTCGAGGATCACTACATCCCCGTGCAGCAGCGTAACGCTGTTTTCTCGCGCAATGAACTAAAACAAAGAACCCATCATCAATTTGCTACCCACCAGCTTTTGGAGATTAGATAATAGTAATTAGAGCTTTCGGGATTTGGAGTGGGTTGTGGCGTTAATAGAATCACGATGAACGTGCAGGAGACTCAGGAGCAACTAGTTAGCCCGAAGGACCTTTCATGGCGTTATTGGCCCGCTGTGCCGCTGTACCCCTTCGGCAGGCGAAGAACCATTCGTGCAGAAGTAGTGAAAGACACAATCTGGACCTTTGACCAGCTTCAGGGCATCTTCTACACTGTGGTACCAATTCGCATGACCGTCGTCAAGCTCGAAGCAGGGGGACTCTTCGTCTATGCCCCGATCGCACCGACCCGAGAGTGTATCCGGCTGCTCAAGGAGCTGGTGGCAGTACACGGCGACGTCAAGTACATTATCCTGCCAACGGCCTCCGGGCTAGAGCATAAAGTCTTTGTGGGTCCCTTCGCCAGGTACTTCCCCCAGTCGCAAGTCTTTGTGGCACCGAACCAGTGGAGCTTCCCAATAAATCTGCCGCTGAGCTGGCTTGGTTTTCCTGCTAAACGCACGCATATACTTCCAGAGAACAGCGCCGAAGTTCCCTTTGCCGATGAGTTTGACTATGCAGTGCTCAGCATTGACCTTGGACGGGGAGCGTTTGGGGAAGTTGCCTGCTTCCACAAGCGATCGCGCACGCTGCTGGTGACCGATTCTGTGCTGTCTGTGCCGGAAGAGCCGCCTGCGATCGTTCAAGTAGACCCCTATCCCTTGCTGTTTCACGCCAGGGATAATGCGCTCGATATCGTCGAGGATAGTCAGGTAAGCCGCCGTAAGGGCTGGCAGCGCATCTCGCTATTTGCCTTTTACTTCCGGCCCAGCGCCTTGGAGACGATCAAACTAGGGCAGGCATTTCGCGATGCCCGGAAAGCGCCGGATCGTTCCAAGAAAGCGTACTTCGGTTTGTTTCCATTCCAATGGAAAGATAGCTGGCAGCAGTCATTTGATGCCCTGCGAGGGGGTGGACGTCTCTTGGTTGCCCCGATTCTGCAAACGCTCATCCTCAACCAGGCCCCGAATCAAACCCTTAATTGGGCGCACGAGGTGGCAAGCTGGAATTTTCAGCGGATTATTCCCTGTCACTTTGATGCACCGATCAAAGCCGGTCCACGTCAATTCTGGCAGGCGTTTGCCTTTCTTAAAGGTCAGCCGTCTCCAAGCGGGGGCTCCTGCAAGAGTACAAACGCCCTACCCGAGGAAGACTTTGAGTTTCTTAAGGAAATTGAGGACAACCTGATCAAGCTCGGGATTGCCACACCCCCCAAAGAAGAGGTTATTGATTAAAGTGATCGCTCAATCTTTATTTGTAAGCTTCAATGCTTTGTTGAAGAAGCTCCCTACCTCAGCACATTGCCTATATCTTTGAAATGTTTCCTCTTTTGTAATTGAATGTAGTGCTTAATCCGATGTGCAGGTGCTTTATGGCGATCGCCACCTAGAAGCAGCTTTCATCACAGTAGAAAACACACGCAAGTTTCAAGATAATTCCCTTGTGGCTGGTGTCACCCTGTAGCAGGATCAGCAGTAGTTGGGCGATCGCTCACGGGGTTAGGCTACTTTATGTTACCGATGAGACAGTACTTGTAAGTTGTTGGTAGGGCGATTAAAGTTAAACCTGTATGAGGTTGCTCAGATTGCACAGTTGAGTGGAGGTGTGAATGTCAACGTCTCAATACGTCTTTACTGAGTCTCAGCATTCCCAAGAGTTTGAACGACTCCAGGCAATTGAGCAAGTATTCGATCCAGCAAGCCGCCAGCGGATTCAATCAGCAGGGATTACAACAAATTGGCGATGCCTTGAAGTTGGAGCAGGGGCAGGGTCAATCACCCAATGGATGGCAGCAGTTGTAGGAGAAAGCGGCAAAGTCGTCGCTGTTGATCTAGACACTCGATTTGTAGCGAATATTAAATCGTCCAACGTTGAGGTTTTGGAAGCCGATATCCGGCATCTTCCCCTTGAAAATCACTCTTTCGACCTCGTTCATGCACGTTACGTTCTCATCCATATCCCAGACTTTCAAGTTGCTCTGTCGAGAATGTTGGATTTAGTTAAACCTGGCGGCTGGCTCGTGATTGAAGAGCCTGACTTTACGGCTGCCAGAGCGATCGCTGGCGAGGAAGCAGCTTGCCAGTCTGTGGATCGAGTGAATCGAGCTATCTTGCAGATGTTTACCGCTAGAGGTATGGATTACGGTCTAGGTGTTAAATTACCTGCAATATTACAAAGGTGCGGCTTGCAGCACTTATCCG
>JAUJON010000104.1 GCA_030447595.1 Thermosynechococcaceae cyanobacterium YX3bin19 | reverse complement strand
CGCCCTGGATGCAGCACCAGAGGCACACCTAGCACCCAATACGCTTTCAGAAGATGGCACGGTTGCCCTGTCAGGACGGGCGATCAGTTAAGATGGCCGACAACTGGCCTATGGCTTATCCACGTCCGGGTCTGACTGGCAGGAGTGGCGGGTGCGTCAGGTGGAGACACGTGAGGATCTGACGGATCAATTGCAGTGGGTTAAGTTCTCCGGAGCAGCTTGGACTCATGACAATCAAGGATTTTTCTACAGTCGCTACGATGAACCTAACGAGGCAACCAAGTTAGAGGACACCAACTACTTTCAAAAGTTGTTCTACCACCGCATCGGCACCCCTCAGTCTGAGGATGTGCTGATCTATCACCGCCCCGACGAGAAGGACTGGGGGTTTGATAGTCACGTCACGGAAGACGGTCAATATTTGATTCTTTCCGTTTGGCGGGGTAGCGATCGCCAAAATCTCGTGTTTTACCAAGACTTAACCATTGAGAAGGCGCCAGTGGTCGAACTCATCGACCAGTTTGCTGCAAACTACAGTTTTATTGGCAACGAGGGTCCTATTTTCTGGTTTCGCACTGACCTAGAGGCGCTAAGAGGCCGCGTAATTTCAATTGACACAGAAAGCCTGACAATGCGGGAAATTATTCCCCAGACTGCCGAGACCCTGGATGATGTTAGCTTACTTAACAACCAGTTTGTTGTCGCTTACCTCAAAGATGCCTACACCCAGATCCAGATTTTTGACCTCAACGGCGACCTGATTCGAGCGGTGCCCCTACCCGGCATCGGCTCAATTTCTGGTTTTAACGGCAAGCGCTACGACACCGAAACCTTTTACGGCTTTACCAGCTTTACTACTCCCACCACAATCTACCGCTACGACTTGGTGAAGGGTGAGAGTACCGTGTTCCGCCAGCCCCAAGTGGACTTCGACCCGCAAGACTACCAGACAGAGCAGGTTTTTTACTCCAGTAAAGACGGTACGCAAGTACCCATGTTTATTACCTATAAAAAGGGGGTAGAACTGAATGGGCAAAATCCCACCTATCTCTATGGCTACGGTGGGTTCAACATTCCCCTCACCCCGACTTTTTCCGTCAGCAACCTCGTGTGGATGGAACTGGGAGGCATCTACGCGGTTCCCAGTCTGCGCGGTGGGGGTGAATACGGCGAAGCGTGGCACCAGGCGGGAACGAAATTAAATAAACAGAACGTCTTTGATGACTTTATTGCCGCAGCGGAGTGGCTCGTGGACCACCAGTACACTTCCCCGGCGAAGCTGGCAATCGGGGGAGGTAGCAACGGCGGTCTGCTTGTGGGAGCCTGCATGACCCAACGCCCGGACTTGTTTGCCGCCGCGTTGCCAGCGGTAGGCGTGATGGATATGCTGCGATTCCAAAAGTTTACGATTGGTTGGGCCTGGGTTCCCGACTATGGTTCTGCAGATGACCCGGAAGAGTTCAAGGCTCTCTACGCCTACTCACCGCTGCATAATCTCAAACCCGGTACGACCTACCCGGCCACGCTGATCACGACTGCCGAGCACGATGATCGCGTCGTGCCGGCCCACAGTTTCAAGTTTGCCGCTGCCCTACAAGCCGCCCACAGTGGTCCAGCGCCAGTGTTGATTCGGATTGAGACCAAGGCCGGGCATGGTGCCGGGAAGCCCACAGCCAAGATCATCGAGGAAGTCGGCGATCGCTGGGCCTTTTTATCCCGGGTTCTAGATATCCAGGTAGCGACTGCCAAAAGCTAGCCGACCTACACTCAACACCGCCCCTTGGGGAATAAGCTTGGGGGCTAAGCGGCTGGTAAAAATCACTTAGCACGACTTAAATCCGGCAGTGAACTATCCGACAGGTAGGGGTTTTGGACTCGTCGCAGCAGCTCATAAAACGGTGCCCAATTGTCGTCGCGGGTGATCTCCTCCCAAACCCCTTCAATTTTTGGTCGCAGGAGTACCGTTGCCGGGTTCGTTTGCTGCAACCGCTGCTGGATCTGCGGCATCTCGCTTGCTGGCAAACTCACCAAAATGCGGTGATACAACTTGCGCCAGGACTCTAAGCCTTCTGCCACCTCTGCGGTGGAGAAAAAAGCTGCTCGCGTCAGAACGCGATCGCTGTCTTCTCGCCAGTCAGGATTAAACTGCTGGTTAGCTCTAAGAAAAAGGTGTGATAGCCAACCTGAGTATCCACCAGGAGTTGAACCGTTAGCTGTAGGAGTTCATCAGCCTCTGGCAGGGACAAGTTACTCAACCCCAGCTTCTGTAGCATCCGCTGCCGGTAGGCTGCGTAAAAATACTCCGCAAATGGGGCCAAGCCTGCCTCCATGTCTGCAACTGCCATCACTGCTTCCAGAGGACGCTGGAGCAGCTCTAAATTCAAGCGGCAAATCCCTGGTTGGTTGCCATAGCTGTAGCGCCCATAGTAGTCAAAGTAGGCAGCGGCAAAGTCTGGATCATAGGTTGTAATAAAGGCATAAGGGCCATAGTCAAAGCTTTCGCCGGTAATTGACATGTTGTCTGTGTTTAGCACTGCATGGCAGAAGCCAACGGACATCCACTGTGCCACTAGTTCTGCCACCCGCTTGACCAATTCTGCGTAGAAACAGACATAGCGATCGCTGTCTTGCAGCAAGTGAGGATAGTACTGCTCAATGACATGGTCACAGAAGTTTCTGGATTAAATCTTTACGCCCTAAGTAATGCAGCCGCTCAAATGTACCGAATCGGATATGGGAGCGACTAAAGCGAACCATTACCGAGGAGCGGGTGGGTGACGGTTCATCCCCCCGCCAGAGGTTCTCCCCCGTTTCAATCATGCTGAGACAGCGAGAGGTGAACACTCCCAGGGAATGCAAAGCTTCCGCTGCCAGAACTTCCGCACACCCCCTTCAGCGTCAGTCTGCCATCTCCCCTCTAGAGTAGGGCGTGGTGCCAGAGCCTTTAGTGCCAAAGTCGTAGAGTTCCCCATCCGTGCCGCGAACCTGACCATAGAGAAAGCCTCTCCCGTCTCCTAAGCGCGGGTTATACTCCCCAAACTGGTAACCGTGGTAGCGCAGCGCTAAGCAGGATTGTTTGCCCTGAAATTTGCCAAATACTGTAATAAAGTCTTCATCGGTGACTGTTTTCGGATCAAGTCCTAACTTTGGCAGGAGCTGGTCGTTGCGAAATCGTAGGATATGTTGGGGGAAACTCCGCTGGTGCGACTTGATCAAAGTAATCATCTCCTAAGGCTTCCAGGGCAGGCTCATAGTTGAGGTTCAATAGCGGATTTTTAAAGTTGTGGTCGGAAGTCATAGGGGTTTGGTCTTGGTATCCAGTATTCGTTCTGGGGGCTTTAACTATCGTGCCAAAACTGGAGTCTCTCGCAATCAAACTATAGGATTATGAAGGTATTCTTGAGTGCTTAACGTGAAACCGGATGAAATTGTACCTTGGTATCGACTTTGGCACTTCCGCGCTCGCGCCGTAGTAATCGACCGGAGAGGCAATATTCACGCCGAGGTAGATTGCAGCTTTGGCACGGTTAAGGCTAACTCCCTGACAACCACCTGGGAAGCCGCGTTGTTTGGTTTGATCGGCAAAATTCCGGCAGCGCTGCGTTCGGAAATCGGCGCGATCGCCCTTGATGGCACCTCATCTACCGTAATCCTGTGCGACAGCGAGGAAACCACTCCATCCGCTGCTACTCTACAATGATGCCCGTGCCGAGGCTGAAGTTGAAACCCTCAAGTCCATTGCTCCTCCGGGTCACGTCGTTTTGAGTGCTACGTCCAGCCTCGCAAAGCTTTTATGGCTAGCTCAGCAGCCCTGTTTTCTCAAGCCCGTTACTTTATGCACCAGGCAGACTGGCTGGCTTATCTCCTGCACGGTCAACCGGGAATGAGTGACTACCACAACAGCTTAAAACTAGGGTACAACCCAGCCCAAGAATGCTACCCAGACTGGCTGTGGAATGCTTCCTGCCTCCAGCCAATTGTTCCCTGCCTACCCAGGGTGTTCGTACCAGGTATACCTATTGGTCCAGTCAAGGTGGAGGTTGTTAAACGTTTTAGCTAGCTCAAAACTGCCAGGTGTGTGCCGGTACAACTGACAGCATCGCAGCTTTTCTTGCCAGTGGGGCCACAGTTCCCGGTGAAGCCGGACCTCACTCGGCTCAACCCTGGTGCTAAAGCTCTTGAGCCAGACTCCTGTGGAAGATTCAAACCGGGGAATTTATAGCCACCGGTTGGGCAATTTCTGGCTGGTGGGCGGTGCCTCCAACACAGGTGGTGCCGTTCTTAACCAGTTTTTCAGTGATGAGAAGCTAGAGGAATTAAGTACCCAGATCCAGGCAGACCGGGAAAGTCCAATGGACTATTACCCTCTGGCAAAACCAGGTGAACGTTTTCCTGTTAACGATCCGCATTTGCCACCCCGCTTGCAGCCACGTCCGGAAAATCCAGTGGAATTTCTCCACGGTTTATTGGAAAGCTTGGCACGCATTGAAGCTCAAGGCTACTCTCCTGCAACAGCAGGCGACGCCGTTAACCCAGTCTACTCCGCTGGAGGGGTGCTAAAACCCGGCATGGACCCAGATCCGCAGCCGCCATCTCAAAGTACCCATTGTTTCTCCCGCCCATACTGCTGCGGCCTACGGTGCTGCTCGTCTAGCAGCAGGTGTAGCTTCACTGTGTAACCCACTTCCATGAGTTAGGACAAAATAATAATGCCTTCTGGAGGGGGTCTGAGGGACGGCTGCGTCCCCAGTGGGGGGAATGGGGGCTAGCCCCATTCAAGCTTGACTGTTCCACTCGGGAGAAATAAATTTCGTACAGAAAAGGCACCAGATATGGAAACGCTTAAAGTTGAATACCAAGACCCAGATGCACCGTTAAAGGTTGCCTCTGCCCTGCACCAGGTTGGCTTTGCTGTCTTGATGCGTCCGCCAGTGCCACAGCAGCTCGTCGCTGAAACCTACGCTGAGTGGCAGCAGTTCTTTCATTCGGAGGCAAAGCACCATTATAGGTTTGACCCCAAGCTCCAGTCGGGATACTTCCCTTTTCAAACTGAGCGGGCTAAGGGGCAGGACCACCCAGACTTAAAGGAATTTTTTTCACCTGTATTGCTGGAGTGAACTCCCCACGGGTATGAGCGATCGCAGCTGGCAACTCTTCAACTGCCTGGTTCACCTGGCTGAAGAACTTTTGGGATGGTTCGAGCAGGCATTACCTGTAGAAATTCAATCTCAGTTAACAATGCCCCTGAGTGCCATGATTGCGGATAGCCAAGAAACCCTCATGCGCCCCATCCACTACCCTCCCCTGACGGAGGCAGAAACCACTGGTTCAGTTCGGGCAGCAGCCCATGCGGACATTAACCTGATTACTTTACTTCCTGCCGCAACCGCAATCGGGCTCGAAGTTCAAGACAATCAAGGGCAATGGCATCAGGTTCCGGGCTACAAAGATGATCTGGTAGTCAATGCTGGAGATATGCTGCAGCTAGCAACCCAAGGCTACTATCGTTCCACGGCGCATCGGGTGATCAATCCTAGCGGTGAAGCAGCAAAACAATCTCGCTACTCAATGCCCTTGTTTCTCCACGCTCGCCCCGAAGTTTTGCTTGCTGGTGTCACAGCCCAAAGCTATTTGCAGGAACGTCTCAAGGAGATCGGCCTGCTACCAGAGGAAAGCAAGGCAGACGAGCTTAACGCTGTTTGAGAAACCAGCTAGTTACCTTGCTTCTCTTGCCACACACCGTTTTCATGCTTTTCATACTTGTGTTTGACCGCCGCCCAGGCGACCCGGTGAGCACGCTCCTCATCCTGGTTGTACTCATCCCAAGCATTGTTATAAGCAGACCGATAGATTTCCTGGGCGTGTTTGGGTAGCTGGGCGTGTTTGGGTAGATGCTCCCGGACGCTTTCAGGCAGATCACTTAAGTTTTTGTATGGCATCTTCTACCTCTCGATTCTGATACGGACATGCTAGCAAGCAGTTTCGCAGAGCAAATCTACCGACTGGCTAGCAGGGCTTTTTTGGTTGAGGAGGCTCCTGCTTGTCGGAGTTGTCGAGTCAATTGCAGGCTAAATAATCCGACGAGACTCCACTGCCCTAATACACCCCAAAAAACTTTTGTCGCTGATAAGCGATCTAGGTATGGAATTGCTGTGAAAAGCCACAACCCAGGGATGCTGCCAGAGGCAATGAAGGGTACCGAAAGGAAGAGTGGCAGTAGGATTGCGATGCCCACAGTACCACTTGCCCAGAGTACCCGCTTGGCGGTACGCATCAACAGCATCAGTTGGGCGATCGCCGCATAAATCAAGATGAGATTCATACTCAGAACTAAACCTAAAAGTGCTTGCCCCTTATTAGCCTCTGCAGGCCAGAGTAGAACCCAAGGTACCAGGATGGCTGCTGTTATGGCTAGATTAAGGGCGATCGCGACTAACGCTAGACTTCTTTCCCCCCAAAGCAAGTCCTTGACTAAGGGGCGATTCCAGAAACTTTTGGAAGAGGAAACCCTGATCCGCCTGTAGCGAGCCCAGTCCTGTAGTGCCTGACGGTGAGGAGAGAGGGCAGCAATCAGACCGGAAAATAGCAACAGATTTAAGATTAATAGCTCATAGTAATGATTAGATGGCCAATCTGTAACTCTTAAACCATCAGCGTTCCCTGAAAACTTTTGACAGGCAAATCCCAGGATCATCAGCTGAAAGCAGGCTACCAGTGTATAACTCTGTCGCTTGCTCAAAGCTGTTGCGTTCGGATTGCGGAAGCAGCGCTTTAGCGCTTGCCAAATCCAGTAAGTCCAAAAACTGTAGTTTAGAATAACGAAGCTGACACTAGCTAGGCCTGTACCCAGCGGCAAATAAAACCACTGCAACGCTCCTAAATCTACCCCGTCGAACCCGAGAAACAAAATCCAAAAACCGGGAGACGACTGCTTTAAGAAGGGGATTGCCGCAGTAGCAGGCGAGAAAAGTCCTAACCAACTTGTGGGACCCGCTGAATCTCCTCCAAACAGACGTAACAGAAACGAGCTTCCTAGTCTTAGAAAAATGAAAACGGTACCGCTACCCAATAGGGCTTGAAACCCGCATAGCCATGAACTAGTTAAGCTGTAAAGGAGTGCCGCACTGTAGAAGAAAATACAACTAGCAATGAGGACAGTGTAGAAGTTCAAAATCAATCCCAAAGGAACTTGAGCCGAAAGGCCAGCCCACAAATGCAGAGGAACTGCTAGTACTGCGATGAGATAGAGCAAGACTGGCACCCCCAACAGTTTACCCACCAAGATACTTGCGGTAGACTGCGGGCTCAGCCGAATCAAGTTGAGTGTGCCACAACGCTCTTCTTGAGCCAGGTCAGTAATCAGCATATAAGTGCCAATAACCAGCAGGGCAAAGATGCCAATGAAGCTGAGACAGACAAAAGGTTCCAACCACCAGCGCTGCCAGTCAAGAATCAAATTCCCTGCTGCATCCCTGAGACACTGGTTTGTACCAACCATACCTTTGTGATTGCCTGTACAGTAGGGATGGTTAGCATGATTAGTGAGGTTATGCGGTAGGTAGCTGTAGAAGAAGACCAATAATAAAAGTTGACCCAGCAGTGATATACACCCTGCGGTTAGCAAGTTGCGGGGTTTGAGACGACCTCTAAGTTCCCGGAATAGTTGGGGGTTCCACTCGCCAAGTTTGTCCAGCCCATTGAGTGCCATTGAAAAATTCTCCAAGTCAAGATGCTTGCTGGTGACCTAGCTTCAGAAAAATGGTTTCCAAATCTTCTTGAGTGCAGTGAAACTCAGCCAAGGGAATCCCAGCTTCAACCAGCGATCGCAACAAAGCTGCTCGGTCTTGGGCATTACCGGAAAACTGAACTTGGACGCTCTGATCTGGTAAAACCTGCAAAGCTTCAACTAGGGGATGTTGACAGAGCGCAGCCTCTAAATGTTCGGGACTGTGGAGTACAGACATTGAGATGTGTTGGTGGCCGAGGCGGCAGTACAGTTCTGGGAGTGGAGCACTTTCCACCAGATAGCCCAGTTCCATAATGCCGATGGAAGTGCATAGCTCTGCCAGGTCGCTGAGGACATGGGAAGAAATCAGGATCGTCATTCCAGCTTCCTGCAATGTTTTGATGATCTCACGAAACTCCCCACGGGCCACTGGGTCTAAACCAGAAACAGGTTCATCTAGCAGTAATAGGATTGGCTGGTGAATAATTGTGCGAGCTAAGCTCAGACGCTGCTTCATTCCCCTGGATAAAGTTGCAATCTGACTGTGACGTTTATTGCCCAAACTCACTAGCTCTAAAACTTCCCACAGGTGCTGCCGTCGACGGGGTTCGTGTACCTGATACAACCGGGCAAAATAATCTAGGTAGTCCCAAACACTCAAGTCTTCATAGAGCGGGAAGTCATCCGGCAGGTAGCCCAGCGATCGCTTGAGAGTGGCGCTGCTGCGATCATGCCGCAAGGGTTCCCCATTGAGATAAATGTCACCTGCTGTAGGAACTTCCGCCGCTGCTAGCATCCGGATTAAGGTGGTTTTACCGGCTCCATTTGGGCCGATCAGCCCGTAAACTTCACCCGACTCCACCTGCAAATCAACACCATGGACGGCAATATGGTGATCAAATTGCTTTGTCAGCGCAGAGGTGTAGATTGCCAGTTCTTTTGCCATACAACGGCTTCTATGCCAAGACGTTCCTCGACAATGGTGTGTCTTGATCCCAGTCATAGTCATGCCATAGCTGACCCTCTAAAGCCATCTGCTCAATGGAGCTGGCCAAGCGTAAGGCCTTTAGCGCCTGTTCGCCCCCGACAGAAGGCTGATTGCCCCCCCGAACACAATTGACAAAGTGCTCTAGCTCTGCATGCAGTGGTTCGATGTTGCTGGTGTAAACCTTTTCGATAAGGCCATCCTGTCGGTAAAGAACCTGACCATGCTCAGTCATGCAGCTAGCAGTGGTTTGGCGATGAATTAAAATTTCATTGTTTAAGAAGTCAGCTTCAGTCAAGGAGTTGCGACAGTGAGCGGCAATCCGCCGCAGTTTACGATGCGTCACTTTGCTTGATGTCAGGGTGGCAACAATGCCATTGGCAAAACCGAGGGTGGCCGTCACATAATCTAGATAGCCAGAGTCAGAAGCGCGACTGCCGCTGGCTGTCAGCTTAACCACTGGTGCTGCTGCCAATTCCAAGAGCAGGTCAATATCGTGAATCATTAGATCGAGCACGACAGAAACATCATTAGCTCGCTGAGAGTAGGGGCTCATTCGGTGCGCTTCTAGGGCTAGTAGCTCTTCCGTCTTGAGGACTTTACTGAGTTCTTGAAAAGCCGGATTGAAGCGCTCAATATGCCCTACCTGTAGAAGGCACTGGCACTCCGCGGCTACGTTGACTAGGGATTCAGCTTCGGCAATACTGGCAGCGATCGGTTTTTCAATCAAAACATGCACACCTGCCTGTAGACAAGTTTTCCCTACCTCGTAGTGCAGGCGCGTGGGCACGGCAACGCAAACCGCATCGACACGAGCTAACAGCTCACGGTAATCTGTAAAAAAGCGAACTCGATATTTACTCGCCGTGTCGATTCCTCGCTCAATATTGATATCAGCAATACCGATGAGCTCGGCATCCTTCAGTAAGCTTAAGACTCGGGTGTGATGTTGGCCCATGTTACCAACACCAATAACACCCACGCGAATCAGCTTGGGCTGTCGTTGGAGATGGGCGTTGAACTGTTTAATTGACAACTTAGTTTTGCACTCCTCTTAATCCCGCTACCACGTTGAGCAAGCTTAACGGCATCCTACCGGTGCTGAAGCTATTCAGATGGATAGTATCACAGTGGTTTCTCTGATGAAGAATTCTAAAGCGACGACAAAGTTCCTTAAGGCTATTTTGTTCAACAGCAGTTTCACGGCTTTTTGATAACGATTTTGATAACGATACTGAGGAATCCTTCCTAAATAGCCAAAGTTGCTTGATACCATAAAAGGCAATACCCCGCATGTTTGAGGTAGGGCGTGTGAAAGTAGTCGTCTTGTTGTCTGGAGGATTAGATTCATCGACAGTCCTGTATCAAGCTAAAGCAGATGGCTATGACTGCTATGCAATTTCTTTTGATTACCAGCAGCGTCACCGCCATGAGCTGAATGCTGCCCTAGCGATCGCCCAATCCGCAGGCGTTATTGATCATAAAATTGTTGCCTTTAACCTCGGACTATGGGGTGGATCAGCTCTAACCGATTCCCAGATTTATCTGCCTGAAAACCGCTCTCTAGCCGAGATGAGCGAGCATATCCCTGTAACCTATGTCCCAGCGCGCAATACCATCTTTCTCAGCTTTGCCCTCTCCTATGCTGAGGCAATCACTGCAGAACGGATTTACATTGGCGTCAACAGCCTGGACTACTCTGGCTACCCCGACTGCCGTCCGGACTATATCCAGGCGATGCAAGCGGTGTTCCACTTAGGGACTAAACAGGGGCGCGAAGGTCATCCGATCACGATTGAAACGCCACTGCTTAGTCTCAAAAAAACAGAAATTATTCAACTGGGCAACCGCTTGGGGGTCCCTTGGGCGCAAACCTGGTCCTGCTATGCTGGCAGCGCAAATAGTGTAATATCTCCCCTCGCCTGTGGCATTTGTGACGCTTGTCGCTTGCGTTTAGCTGCCTTTAGCGAGTTGGGGCTCCAAGATCCGCTTTCCTACGGCTCTACTAAGGGTAATAAAACTAACGTACCCGCTTAATTACCCTATATTCAAAGCCGACGTAGTTTTACTAGTCTACTTGGCTTGGCTGCTGGCGTCCCTGGCTCAAAAAAATTAGCTTTAACTTAGCTTGGTTTTGGCTGCCTAAACTAGCCTGCCGGGAAGAGCCTGTCATCAACCAGGCGGCAAGAAATCCCCCCAAGAGCGTCATCACCAGTACTAGCAGAAAAGTTGTCCGGTCATTTTGACGCGAAGGATGCATATAGTCTGCTCACCGATACATTGGCTTTATTAAAGCATTCGGTAGGACTGAACAGACTATTCAAATTGAATAGCTTAGACTAGCCGGGACTGAAACCTAGAATGAGGATTACCCTCCGTTAGACTCGCAGCATCTCCCTTTCGCAAACAGGACACTGAGGAACTGGGATCATTTCGATAGGGCTTTCAGCAAATCCAGCTAGATAGTAGTACACCCCCTTTTCCTCTCCACACTCAGCACACTGAGCTGCTCTCGTTTTACACTTTCGACATCTATAAGCATCTTCAAGACGGCTATGGGTATCACACCAATGGGGCTTTACCATTACACCAACTCCCTTGATACTACTAAGCATTTATACAGAGCCTCTGATGAAGTTTACTGTCCCAAACACGCTAGTGCAAAGCTACGCACTTTCAGTGCGAGACT
>JAUJON010000103.1 GCA_030447595.1 Thermosynechococcaceae cyanobacterium YX3bin19 | reverse complement strand
CAAGGAACCGTTTGAGCCCCTGAAACCCGGCAAGGTGAAGATGTATTGCTGCGGTGTCACGGTCTATGATTACTGCCACTTGGGTCATGCTCGCTCCTACGTCGTTTGGGATATCGTCCGTCGCTATCTTCAGTGGTGCGGGTATGCAGTGCGGTATGTGCAAAACTTTACCGATATTGATGACAAAATTCTCAACCGGGCACGGCAAGAAGGCTCAACCATGCAGGAGATAGCGGAGCGGTTTACCCAAGCCTACTTTGAGGATATGGAGCGCCTGAATATTTTGGCAGCCGATGAGTATCCGCGTGCCACCCATACCATAGATGGCATAAAACGCCTGATCCACGAACTGGAGCATAAGGGGCATGCTTACGCATCTGAGGGCGATGTGTATTATGCAGTACGTCGCTTCCCAGAATACGGCAAGCTTTCAGGCCGTAAGTTAGAGGAGATGCAGGCCGGGGCTAGTGGCCGAGTTCAGGTTGTACCATCCGGTTCTGCTGAGGATTTAGCCACTCCAGAGCAGAAGAAAAAGGACCCCTTCGACTTTGCCCTGTGGAAAGCTGCTAAATCGGGTGAACCGGCTTGGGATTCCCCCTGGGGTGCAGGGCGTCCCGGCTGGCATATTGAGTGCTCGGCAATGGTGCGTGAATGCCTGGGGGAAACGATTGATATTCACGTGGGTGGTAGTGATTTAGTCTTCCCACACCATGAAAATGAAATTGCTCAATCTGAAGTTGTCACCGGGAAAGCTTTAGCCCGTTATTGGCTACACAATGGCATGGTGAATGTGGGTGGGGAGAAGATGTCCAAATCCCTCGGCAACTTCACCACCATTCGGGATTTACTAGACGCTCCTAACAACCTAGATCCAATGGTGCTGCGCTTGTTTATTCTGCAAGCCCACTACCGCAAGCCGATTGATTTTACCGATGAAGCGATCGCCTCGTCTCAAAATAGCTGGCTAACCCTGAAAGAGGGGTTGCTATTTGGCTACCAGTACGGGGAGCAACTCGGTTGGGTAGACCGACATGACTCGTCCTTTGGAGATCCGGCCTCGATGCGAATCTCTGCCAGTGATACCGTTGAGCGCTTTCAAACGGCAATGGACGATGACTTCAACACCCCAGGAGGGCTAGCGGTCTTATTTGAACTGGCTAAAGACCTCCGCCGGGAAGGAAATCTGTTGACCCATGTAGGGACATCAGAGTTAGATTCTCAGACCCTCAGACAACAGTGGCAAACGCTGGTCTGCTTGGCCCAGGTTTTAGGTCTAAAATTACTAGAATTACCGCCGTCCCTAAGTGGGCAGTAGCTAATATGGCTAGTCTCAGCGATGCCAAATTAAGGTTTCTCATTCAGCAAAGGCAAGCCGCGCGTCGGGCTAAGAACTATGCCGGGGACGATAGCATCCGCGATACACTCAAAGCCCAAGGCATCACGTTAATCGATCAGCCCGGCGGCACAACCCGGTGGCATCGCGGCCAGCAAGATTAGGCAATGATTGCAGCTCTTTGGGAGCACCAGTACCGTTTGACTCTAGCTTGCCCAGAGACTTCCAAAGCAGGTATAGAGTGAACTGGGGGAATAGTTTGTGCGACTTAGGGCAATTGCCTTTAGGGCTCCTGAGAAATAGTTTGGCGCTGCGACTGAGCAGCATACATTGCCCGCAGAACCAAAGCAGGATCCACCTAATTGCTTGGTATATTTCAAACCCCAATGGAGGTGAGGCCCGGTTGTGCGTCCAGTCATCCCAACACGACCAATGCGAGTGCCTACCGGGATATGCTGGCCCTCCCAGATTTGAATACCACCAGCACGATCAAGTAGGTAGCGTCCACTGCCATCACGTCTGACATATCCTTGCATGTGGCAATAGACATGTTCCCACTCCCCAGATTCAATGATCACTGAAGTTCCGCAAGCACCCTTATCAGAAACGTCTACCACCCTGCCTGCCCACCAATTCCGGATATAGCTACCTTCCGGAGCAGCCATGTCTAACCCGCGGTGAAATTCAGTGGTGTAACCGCCAGTAGGAGAAGAGCGATAGCCAAAAGGAGAAGTATATCCCCTGGAAGTTTTCGACTGGGAAAGATGCACTACGCCAATGGGAACCTGTGGCAACTGTTGACTCTTGAGCCCCGTCTATAGCCTTCACAATTTTCTGCGTCAATCCTACCGTGAGTAAGCTCACTCCAACCAGCAGCAGCCAGCGTTTCATCAAGGACCCTCACCCTTTGATAGATTAGAAAATGCCTCGCAATATCTTAACTCAGACTGCTTAAATGTCTATCCATGTTCCTAAAACTTTTATTAATTGTTGAGCTGTTTAGCTACTAAACAACTGCCTTGGGTCAGTTAGGGTAAGCCCTCCCTATCACGGTTATTCCTTTGGCTCAACTTCACTGTTTTAAGTCTCTCTGCCCACGGGGTATAGAGGCTAATGGCATTGGGCTGGCGAGGTTAAGCTGTGGTGTATGGCAAAGCTGCTGAACATATCTGTTGAGATAAGCCCTGTTAAGGGAAAATGGAAGAGCCGGAAATAGTTCTTTGGCAATTTTGAACCCCGATAGCACCTCAGTACTTTCACCCCAGTCCTGGCCTTTCGATTTGCGCTGGCTGCCCAACCTGCTTACCTGGTTGGGGGTGGTGTGCGGGATGCATTGTGCCATCGAACATCTAGCTATTTAGATCTGGACTTCGTCTTACCAGAAAAGGCAGTTGAAACTGCCCAGGCAATCGCCCAGGCCTATGGTGCCGGCTTTGTCTTGCTAGACGCCGAGCGACAAATTGCTCGCGTGGTGTTTCAACGAACGACGGTCGATTTTGCCCTACAGGTGGAGGACTAGTCTCACCAGTGACCTCCAGCGGCGGAATTTTACCCTCAACGCGATCGCCTACAACCCCCACACTCGTGAGATCATTGACCCTTTGCAGGGGTGCCAGGATCTGGAACAAAGAATCATTCGGATGATTTCGGTGCAGGGAATCTGGTTGCCGATCCCCTACGTCTTCTCCGTGCCTATCGTCAGGCAGCGCAACTTGGTTTCGCTTTAGAGCCCGAAACTCAGCGAGCTATTCGTCGACTGGCTTCCTATTTACGCTCGTTGCAGCGGAGCGAGTCCAGGTGGAGTGCAATTATCTGCTGAGCAGCCAGGTAGGAACGACTTGGCTGACAGCTGCCTGCCAGGATGGACTGCTGCATGATTGGTTTCCAGCCGCTTCAGCCATAGCTTGATGCGAATTGCAGCAATGGATCGGGCCACGGATGCCCTGAGCCGCACCTGGCCTGTTCTTAAGACACAGCTGCTGAACCGGGTCAATCAGCACTCTCGCAGTGGGGCTGATCGCCGCACCCTGCTTGCCACTGCTAAACTGACCGGTTTGGTGTCATCCAACCCTCAACAAGCAACTGATGACCTGCTGCGATTAAAGTACAGTCGGGCAGAAATTGATTTAGTTGTCTTACTGCTACAGTTTTTACCCCAGATTCAATCCTTATCACTAGAGAGGATGAACCGCCGACAGCAGTATTTCTTCTTTCAAAAGGCCGGGCAGGCATTCCCAGCCCTAGCACTCATGGCTGTAGCTTGGGATACGCCTGTTAGCGCTATTTCCCCCTTAATTGAGCGATTCCTAACCCCACATGACCCAGTTGCCCATCCGACTCCCCTAGTGACTGGCAAGGACTTGATCAAACAATTACAGCTGTGCCCTGGTCCACAAATTGGGCATTTGTTAAGGCAGCTCCAAGTTGCTCAAGCGGAGGAAACTGTTACGACTACCCGGGAAGCCTTAGCACTGGCTAGAACACTCGTTGACTTTGGGAAAAATTGACAGCGGGCAAGCCTGGGTCCGTTCCCTGAGAAACTACCCCTATCGCGTTTGAGACCCTTCTGGGATAGGTCTGCCCTTGGTTTCCGGTAGGGGAATACGAGGTTCGTAGGGCATGGGAATGTACTGAACGGATGGGCGACCTCCCTGGGGCTGGGGGTATAGATCCATTAAGTTATAGATAATCTTCGGTAAGCCGGCAGTAACTGGTAAACCCATGTCTGTGGCTTCCTCAACCGTTATTGGATAGTCGTGGGTGACTTGTCCAGTAGTGAGCCAGCTGACAATGCCATCAATCTTACTAGGGTCAATCTTCTGCTGGGGAACCGCATCCTGTAAAAGGGTGCGAACAAAGCGCTGTACCTGCGCCATGGCTTTGCGAGAGAGGTCAGCCATGATTAAAGTCTGATCATCAATTTCAGCGATCGGTTTCTCCTCAACGACCTTGAGAACGCTTGCTGCCGCAAAATTCCCTAACTGAGGATCTACAGGACCCAAGACGGCGTTCTCATCCATGACGATTTCATCTGCTGCTAGGGCTAACATCGTGCCGCCGCTCATAGCGTAGTGAGGCACAAAGACTGTCACTTTAGCAGGATGGCGAATCAAGGCTCTAGCAATCTGTTCTGTTGCTAGAACTAAGCCCCCAGGAGTATGCAGGATAAGGTCAATGGGCACATTGGGCGGAGTGAAGCGAATTGCTCGCAGTACCTGTTCTGAATCCTCAATACTGATGTAGCGCGAAAGGGGAATTCCCAGCAGACTGATTGATTCTTGACGGTGGATCAACAGAATTGCTCGGCTCTTACGCCGTTCTTCAAACTCTCGTAAAGCTTGGACTCGCCGGGACTCAACAATGCGGCGCTGCCAGGCGGGCTGCAGGGAAGCAATCACCAGAAAAATCCAGAATAGGTCAAAGAAATTAAAGTTCATTGAGTGTTTTACTGCTCCGCCTTTGTTCTATTGTTCCACGGCTCTTTAAGGGTTAATTTTAATCAGAGTAAAAATCTATCTAAAGATTGAGCAAGAGCCTATAGAGGCTAGGATGTTAGCATCTGCAAGCAGGAGTCAACAGTGGCTCGATTTAATCCCTACACAATCCAAATGCAGCTCACCCGCATGTTCCAGGAGGGGCAGTCGTTCTTTGCCGTTACCAAAGTACAGGACTGGCTGCGAGAGCACCATGAAGATCCGCAGGCTTACAAAATCATTTTTCATAAAAAACCAGCCCCCCCTGGCTCAGAGGCAGTTTTCCTCATAGAGGTTGAGCTCCACCGTCAGGATGGTCAGCCGGTAGACGCCTGGCTCTTACGGCAGCTAAACCAGGCTGGATAAACTCAACACTTTTCAACTTGAAGCACAATCAGGGTCATGTCGTCCCCGTTCTGGCTGTGGCCAACAAATTGCTGAACTTGCTCAAATAAATACTCTAGAATTGCTTGGGGTCCTTTGGAGTGACGGCAGGCCCACAGAAAAGCTTTGGCTAAGTTCTCTTCCTCAAAGCGATCGCCACTCTGATTGGCAGCGTCTGTAAACCCATCAGTGTAGTAGATTAGGGTATCGCCAGGTTGTAGTTGAACCTGTGCTTCCTGATAATGGGCTTCAGCATCAAGACCAATTAACATCCCCAGTGTATCCAGCCGCTGGAGCGAATCTGTTTCGGCTTGCCATAAGAAAGGTGGATGGTGCGCTGCATTACTGTAGGACAAAATTCGGGTTTGCGGATCATACTCCGAGTAGAACAGGGTGACAAAGCGGTTGGAGTTTTCCAAGTCGGTATACATAACCCGGTTCAGGTGTTGGAGAATCCGGGCAGGGGAGTGCTGATTGAGAACTTCTGCCCGTAGCATTCCCCGCGTCATGGTCATAATTAGACCTGCAGGAACGCCCTTGCCCATGACATCGCCAATCGTTAAACACCAACGACCGGAGCCGCTGGCTGCTTTTCTGCCGTGACTCAGTTGGTCATACTGGATAGGAATAAAATCGTAGTAGTCACCCCCAACGCGATTAGCAGTCTGGCAACGGGCGGCAAGCTCTAAACCCTGAATTTGTGGGCAATGCCGGGGTAGGAGTCGCAGTTGGATTTCTGCACCAATCTCTAGTTCTCGGTCCAGGCGCTCCTTTTTACGCAGCTCAACCGTCAGTTCGTCATTTTCGATTGCAACAGCGGCTTGATCTGCTACCAGTTGAGACAGCTTCTGGCGGGTCTCCGACCAAATATACTCTGGATTATGGCTGAAGACGTACAGTCGGCCTAGTTCTGCATTTCTCACCAGAATAGCAGTGCCAAAACATTGGATGTCCGGTTCCAGGGAATGGCTGAGCTGTTTATCTAAGGTAAGAGAGCTGTTTAGCCGCTTTGCCGTTGTTGATGAGGCAGCCTGATGGGGCACCAGCTTGAAAGCGTTACGAATGCGCTGGCAGAGATCCGGATCATGACAGTGCAGTTGCTCTAAGCACACTTGACCGCTGGACTTAAACAAAACCACTGCTGCAGCCTCAGCATCAGTGACACGACTAGTAATCAGCGGAATGAGCTCCAAAAATTGATTCAAATTATTGAAGCTACGCAGGGCAAAGCTAAGAGAACTGAGCAAATCCTGAACTTGACTCTGTTCCCGATGCAAACGGGCTACCAGTTCCTTGAGCGCAAAAACTGGTGTGATATTTGAGCTGCCTTCCTGGCCCCGATCAAAGGGTTGAGAAGGCTGTCGAGGAGCCGGAACAATGGTCATTTTAGGAATTTACCAAGCCATGAGGGGGATAATTAGTATTAGCAGGTGGCACAGCCAGAATTTAGCGAAAAGTGCTTGACAGAGCGACTCAATTTTATGGTTCAGGTTGCGACTTATTATGGCAGTTTCTCGCAATAGCCACCACCGAAATCTAAGAACTTTCTTAAGAGGCTAAAACGGACATTTTTTTGCTGTTCAATGATGAAACCTTCTCCTCTAACTTGGGAGAAAAGTTTTAGTTTTAGCTAGATTTCCCCAGATTTTTAGCCGCTCAACAGCGCTTCCACAAATTCATAGCTTGAGAAGGGCCGTAAATCCTTAATACCTTCCCCAGCACCGATAAATCGAATGGGTAAGCCAAGTTGCTGCACAACAGCAAGGGCAATGCCACCTTTAGCGGTTCCATCCAACTTGGTCAGAACGACGCCAGTAAGCCCAGCCGCCTCAGAGAACACTTGAGCCTGGCGTAGCCCATTCTGCCCCAATGTTGCATCTAAGACTAAAAGGGACTCGATCTTGGCGTTGGCTGCTTTTTTATCGACAATTCGTCGGATCTTGCTCAGCTCATCCATCAGATTTTTCTTGTTCTGCAGTCGACCTGCAGTATCGACGAGTAACAGGTCAATACTGCGGGCTTGCGCCGCTGCGATCGCGTCATACACAACAGCGGCAGGGTCAGTATTTTGACCAGGGTTGGCGATGACCTCTACACCGCTCCGCTGTCCCCAGATCTTCACCTGTTCTACAGCAGCAGCCCGGAAGGTATCCGCTGCCGCAATTAAGCACCGATAATTAGACTCTTGGGCAATGTGGGCGATTTTTCCTAGGGTAGTGGTTTTGCCAGCCCCATTCACGCCGGTTAGCAGCCAGATATTCAGTGTCCCTTTTTCTGGAGCAAAGGTAGGACTGTAAGACTTGCCAAGAGGGTTGTCTAGCATCTTCCGCAAAATTTGCTTCAGGTAAGCGATCGCCGCGTCTGGAGGTAGCACTTCCTGCCGGAGCTTGTTCTGCAGTGCCTCGATAATGGTATCTGTCGCCTCAACCCCAACATCAGCCTGCAGTAACAGCATTTCGATCTCCATTACTGCGTCTTGGTTCAATGGCCCTTGACCCACAATTGCCTTGAGTTGGTTAACCAAGCTGCGACGGGTTTTATCTAGTCCTTGCCGCAGCCGCTTGAGCCAAGTGATTTCTTCCAGGGAAATCTCATCCGCTCGGCGGCCTTGGGCAGCTAGAAGCTCCGCTGACCAGAGGAAACCTTCGTCAAAGGCCAAGCCTGGAACTTCCTCCGAAGTCTCTGCTGTAGCAGAAGTCTCTGCTGTAGCAGGAGCAGGTTGGCTGTTCTCCGGTTCCTCAACTGCAGTTTCTTGCAGGCGAGCTAGGCGGGCTTCCCGTTCTGCCTCAGCGCGGGCTAAAAAGCTGAGAGGAGCTGATGCCGTTTGCAGCGTCTCCCCAGCAGGTTTAGGAGAACTGTCCGCAGCTGCCATAGGGGCTTCAACTGCTGGAACCGCTGCTGGCAGGCCCTCTCTAATCACCTCAGTTGAGATTGTTGCCGTTTCCGGGGGTGCAGCAGGCGGTGATTCCTCGAAAGAAGCCGGAATTTCTGTAGCCGCTTCAGTCTGCTCTACAGGTTCGGCAGTGCCCAAAGCCTCCGTCACCGGGGGTTCAGCTTGCACTGCCTCAGTCGCGTCAGCTTCGGTTACCGGGGATGTCGCAGTTGCTTCCGCTGGCTGCGCTTGCCTTTGCTGAATATTTTGGTAAGCTGCCTTGGCCCAGCTGAGGTAGTCTTCAGTTGTTTCGGTTGGCTCTGGTGGCTCAACCTGAGGCGTTTCGACAGTCTCAGGTTCTGTAACTTCCTGTTGCGGTACCTTGGTTTCATCAAACCGGCGGCGGAACCAATTAAAAACCATTGCCTTTACCCGATGCTGCTTGCAAATGAAAAAATGTGGCTAGTTAAACGCTCGATCTGCAGATGCTTCTAACGCTATCACTCTCTGAAAGTTAAGAATGTTGCGCCTTAACCTGATTTGTCACCCGGCGCAAAACGCCATTGATAAATCGGTGCCCCTCGTCACTGCTGTAGCGTTTGGCTAATTCCACAGCTTCATTGATGGCAACGCGATCGGGAACATCTAAGAACAGAATTTCCGTGACTGCAATTCGCAGGATATCGCGATCAATGCGAGCCAGCCGGGTTAACTGCCAATCTACCAGCGATTCCTGGAGAAGCTGATCAATCTGAGTTCGGTTGACATTCAGCGTCCCCACGATTTGCAGCGTATAACCCCGAACTTCTTGCTGGTTCGTTAGATGAATGAACTCAGGCAATTCTATGGCTGCGCCGAGGCGATTGATTGCAGTTTGGCTGAGTTCGATAGCTTCATCAACCATCGCTCTGGCGCTTTGAACATCTAAAGGGCGGTGCTCGCTGCTTGACAGGCGATCGCTGCCGCGTTTGAGTTCGGCCCTGCAGTTTCTGGGTGTCTTGAACTTCTCCGGTCAGGGTGCGGACCGCTGCCAGTATCACCCGCTGCGGATCTTGGCTGTCTAAACGCTCCGGGTTAGCAGGCAGTTGGCTAATGCTCAAAAGAGCCAGTTCACGGGCAATTCGACGGGCTTGCATAACAAACTTAGTTGACGAGGTTCTGCTTAGGCCCGATCATCTCAACAATCTTTAGCGGGTCAAAACAAACAACTGCTTTAGAGTTTTGTGAAGGCCAGGGTGCCTAGATGCTGTTTCTACCTTGCCTCTCTTAGACCCTCCAGCCGATTGTCATGTAGCCGATCGCCAGTAGCAAACTTCTCAGCTCCACGCGAAGTTGAGATCTCAAGGCTTCGGTTTTGGCTTTTCTTGGGCCTGGTTCTGTTCAGTACGAATTCGACCACGGGCGTCTTCGGCTCTTTTATCCAGCGCTTTTGGATCTTGCTTAATCTGTTGGAGGAGGGCCAACTGCTCGGGGGGGACTTGGTTGCTTTGAATCAGCTGGTCTAGCTTCCCACTTTCAACCAAAGACTTAACCTGAGTTTGCTGCTGCTCAAGTTGAAGTTCAGCCTGCCCAACCTGTTGATTGATGCCCTCAATCGCCTGCTGACTGGCTTGATTCGTGGCACTGAAGTGAAGTGGAATTAAGATTAAGAAAAGCAGTCCGAGTAAGCTAGCGACGACAAATGCCCAAAACTGAGGATTTTGCCAGGGACCGTTCTCTACCGAAGCAGCTCCTGAAGGGCCTAGGGCAGGACGAAGCTGAAAGCCAGTATAGATTAAGGCAAAACCAACGAGCGGCGTAACGCCTCGCTCAACCAGTTGAGTTATCACGTTCAGCTGCCACTGTTGGTTAGCAAAATCGGGAGACGAGGAACGCTAGAAATTCCACTAAAAAGAATAGAATCAAGATGATGCCGACTAGCTTTAGAACCTGGGATGCTAGCGGAGAGATTGGCCGGATATCCATTTCTTTCATCGGTTGTACCGGGTAGTAGCGAACTCAGAGATCTTACCCATAAAACCTACCAGAACGCCGGAGAGCCATGAGGCTCTCTGACGACGACGCCCACTCAGACATCATCTCAAACCGTCTTATTGTTGACGTCATACAGATTCTTTAAACCACCGGATTGCAGCATTTATCAAAGCAACCTGTTGGAATTTACAGTGACGCGTTCATTTAGAGGGCAGCGACTTCTTAAGGCTCCTCCACGGCTACAAATCTTTTTCTCTGGGTCATTCATCCGACAAGCGAAGTATTCTGCTATTCCTTCAGCGTAGCCCTGTCATAGTTTCTGCTGCACTGCTAATCTGGCTACAGCCAGCGCCGCCCATGTGCCTCGACGTCGCCGAAACAGGCTTCTCTGTGCCAGAGCTCAGATTTTCAGCGATCGCCCACGGACGACGGAAGTTCTTTACCAAAGCATCAGCAAAAAGCGCCCCCTTAGGAGGCGCTCGAGTAAGCTAGCGGTTGCTAGCTGCGGTAGAGTTGTGCTTAGCCGTGAATCGCTGGGGCAGTGAGAGCAACTGGAGCGACTTCACTGCTGGCAAGGTCGAGGGGTGCAGTTGTGAGCATTGCGCTCGTGCATAACTTCCATTCCCAGGTTGGCCCGGTTCAACACGTCGGCCCAGGTGTTGACGACGTTCCCTTGCGAATCCACAATCGAGGTGGTTGAAGTTGAAGCCGTTGAGGTTGAAGGCCATGGTGCTAACACCCAAGGAGGTAAACCAGATGCCGACCACAGGCCAGGCAGCTAAGAAGAAGTGCAAGGAACGGCTGTTGCTGAAGCTGGCGTATTGGAAGATCAACCGACCAAAGTAGCCGTGGGCTGCCACAATGTTGTAGGTCTCTTCTGGCCGAAGCGATAGCCGTAGTTGGCAACTCGTTCTCGGTTGTCGCGGATCAAGCTGGAGGTGACCAAGGAGCCGTGCATGGCGCTGAAAAGAGCTCCCCAAAAGACTCCAGCTACACCCAACTGGTGGAACGGGTGCATCAGAATGTTGTGCTCAGCTTGGAACACAAACATGAAGTTGAAGGTGCCACTGATGCCCAGGGGCATACCATCACTGAAGCTGCCCTGGCCCATCGGGTAGATGAGGAATACAGCAGTAGCGGCGGCAACAGGAGCAGAGTAAGCTACGGCAATCCAAGGACGCATGCCCAAGCGGTAGCTCAGTTCCCACTCCCGGCCTAGGTAGCAGAACACGCCAATCAAGAAGTGGAAGACAACCAGCTGGTAAGGACCGCCGTTGTACAGCCACTCATCGAGAGAAGAGGCTTCCCAGATGGGGTAGAAGTGCAGACTAATAGCGTTGGAGGACGGTACAACCGCACCAGTAATGATGTTGTTGCCATACATCAAGGAGCCAGCTACTGGCTCACGGATGCCGTCAATGTCCACAGGAGGGGCAGCGACGAAGGCAATGATGAACGGGTGGCAGCAGCCAGCAGAGTAGGGACCATCAGGACTTTGAACCAGCCGACATAAAGCCGGTTATCAGTGCTGGTGATCCAGTTGCAGTACCGCTCCCACAGGTTGGCGCTCTCGCGTCTCTGTAAGGTAGTTGTCATAGAAAGGTGATGATTACAGTTACAGTTTGCTATGAATGAGAAGCTTCAGAATTCTTTAATAAGTTTCCTCAGCTCTGTGTACGAAATTAACAGAGATATTTAGATTTGTAAAGCATTTGTAATAAATTGTTTTGAACGGGGTTTCAACGTTTCCAGTCATCAAATCTTTAGCGGATGCATCCATGCAGGAGTTGCCCCAGCACAAATCCTAGCCCTACAAAGCGAACGACTTGCCAGAAGTACTCCTGATAACTACTTTCAAGAGAACCTTCTAAATTAACTGCTAATGCTTTTAACTGCTCTTGGACTTGATCTAACTCTGTTTGAAGTTGATGCTGACGCTGCTGGAGTTCCGCTTTGTCTTGCTTGGCCGTTTGTAGTTGAACATAGCGCTCTCTAAGCTTTTGCAGCAGGGCTTCAACTTCTTTCAATACCTGTTCAAAGTTGGTGACTTCATCCAGTGATGAATCTGATTTATTAGAGGGTTTATCAGGCAAGGACATGCAGGTTATTGACGCTGTGAGCAGTATTCAAACAGAATCGGTCACTACAGGTGAGGATGATCCAGTACTGATACTGATCGACAGTTTTAAGTTAGAGGCTAGTTAGACTAAGAATAGCCGCGACAGTTTAGTAGCGGCAATATTTTGCTGATATACTCGCTCCAAACAGGCTAAAATGCAGAATCCTTATTCGACAAAGTCCGTTCAGGAAACTAGTACGCTTGAACTTGCACAGGTACTAGCAGAGCGGTTGATGATTACTTCCGGCGAGTGGCATCACTTGAAATCTAACCGTAGGGCCCGTGCTCTTGAGCAAGCAGCCATTTCCCTTGTTTTTTTGCTGAAGGAGCAGCCTCAGGAAGCGCTGATTAGACTACAGCAGGCAGCTGGCTGGTTAGACAAGTCAGTTAAGCCTCTTCCTTGTCCTACCCATGGGACCAAGAATTCGGGTTCTAGCTGAGGCAAAACACTGCTGACTAATTACCAAACTTTAAATAATATAAACCTCATCTCTACTTTCATTGAGGTACGAAGAGTCGTTAAACTACAGATGAATAGCTTAAAGGTACCGAAAAAATTATGAGCGTAGTGAGTCAGCTATTGGTTAAGGCAGATGATGAGGTTCGCTACCCTAGCGCCGGCGAACTCAATAGCCTTAAAAACTTTTTTGGAACGGGTGAGCAGCGGATGCGAATTGCTAGCATGCTTGCTGATAGTGAAAAGCGAATTGTTGAACAAGCAAGCAAAAAGCTCTGGCAAAGGCGGCCTGACTTTATTTCTCCTGGAGGCAATGCTTATGGCGATCGCCAGCGAGCACTGTGTCTAAGAGATTATGGCTGGTACATGCGCCTAATCACTTACGGAATTTTAGCCGGGGACAAAGGACCGATTGAGAAGATTGGTTTGATAGGCGTGCGAGAAATGTACAACTCTTTGGGAGTACCTGTTCCAGGGATGGCTGAAGCAATGCGTTGCCTGAAAGATGCTTCTTTAGCACTGCTAAGCGAAGAAGATGTGGTTGAGGCGGCACCCTATTTTGACTACATTATCCAGGCGATGTCTTAAAGATATTTCCTGTTAGCCGTCTGCATTGTGCAGGACATGCACTGGTTAATCTATGGCAGCGGGTGACTCTAACGTTAGCGATTAGACAGACCAGGTAATAGAAAGCTACAACTTGGGAGAAAGCTTTAACTCCTGTTCTGGTTAACGAAATTTCTCAGACGGCGAAGGAGAACTAAGGTGCAACTGGGAAAAGTCGTTCGGTCTAATTCCCACTGCGATTACGTAGTGCAGTTGGATGACGCAATAGAGGTTGCAATACCTCCTAGACCTGAAGATTATGGGTTTGGGAGTTTTGTCAAGTTGGAGACGGAAGAGCGTCATTGGGCTGTGGGGCTGATCTACAATTCTCAGCTTTTCAACCCAATGCAGTTTAATACAGGTCCTCGCTTGGTAAGTGAGCCAGATCCGCTGTTTACCCCAGACTTGATTCGAGAAACTCGCACGCTCCTCTGGACTGTACTGATTGGTACGCTAGAAAAAGTCGATCAGCAGTTTTATGGTCAGCAAGGCATTCCTCGGATTGTTGTCCCCGTTAATACTCCGGTTTTTACGATGGCTCAGGAGGAGGTCTATGCCTTTCATCTCAACCAGAGTCAGCAACCCCAGTTTTGCTATTACAGTCACTTGCTGCGATCAGGCGGTAGTTTTGCTGGCCAGTTGATTGAGCAGATTTTGCAAGAAATTAGCCCCTTGTTCTCCGGCGTGGACCGTCGAGCTCTAGAGATCCTCGGCAAAGAATTAGCCTGGAAACACACCGTTGGTATCATGCGCTAGGCCCATAGCATGTTGAGTGAGCAGCAACAAGACGGACACTTAGTGCATTACCCTGCAGCACCTCCAGTAGGTCGAGCAAAGTTGCTGATTCATGTCAATGGTGTCAGCAGCGCTTATGAGACTCAGCTGCGCGACCTGGAAGCGTTAGTCTGGCTAACAGTAGACCATCCCTTTGACGTGGTTGGGGTTCACAACAGCACAGCCGGGTTCCAAGCAGACATTCTAGAAAGTTTGCTTGGCAAGGCAGAGTTGTTTCGCTTTTGGCCGCAGCATCGAGCAGCGGAAGATCAAGCACGTCTAAGTACCTACGCAGATATGCTATCGGTCCTTAGCTCCCAGGACTTAGCGACAGACATTGATATTTTGCAAGAGATTCAACGCCTGCGACCTCGAACCGCCAATAGCACTTTATCCTTGCGGGATCTGGAGCTAATTCGGAAACTGCCTTTCATTCAAAAAATGGGCTGGGGTGAACTGGAAGCCTATCTCTATGGGGATTATCCGGCAGGAGCACCTCGACCGACGCTTCGCCTCGCCTATGAAATCATCCGGGGCATCAAAGCTGGGTCAGAAATTTTCGTAGTGGCCCATAGTCAGGGAATGATCATCGCCGCGATCGCCTTTCACATTCTCTGCCAGTTCTTCGGGAACTACGATAAATGGACTGAAACAATTCGCTTCATCGGCTACGGCCCTGCTGTGATGTTTGAGGACCTGCCGCCGAAACTAGGCGTTCAAACTGTCATGATTCAG
>JAUJON010000102.1 GCA_030447595.1 Thermosynechococcaceae cyanobacterium YX3bin19 | reverse complement strand
CAAGACATCCTCGTCCTCCTCAGCCAGCTGATGGGACACATACTCAAGCAAAGACTGGTTGTACAAAAACTTCTGGGAGAAGAGCTCCCAGAGATCTACAGCAGTCATTTCTTGACCACTGGTATCAACAGCTTCTTGCACCGCCTGACTAAACTCAATCTGTAACCGGCGCGGCAACACCAAGCCGTAATCTCGTTCGAGTAAGAAAGCTACCCCACCCTTGCCCGATTGACTATTAACCCGGATTATTGACTCATAGGTACGGCCCAAATCTGCCGGGTCAATGGGTAGATAGGGTATATCCCAGAGAGCATCTAGTTTTTGAGCGGCAAAGCCCTTCTTAATTGCATCCTGGTGGGAACCAGAGAAGGCAGTGAACACCAGATCTCCTACATAGGGATGGCGAGGATGAATCGGCAGTTGGGTACAATACTCGACTGTGCTTGCCACTTTATTGATGTCAGATAAATCCAGACCAGGATGAATGCCTTGCGTGTAAAGGTTGAGGGCTAGCGTCACCAGATCAACATTACCCGTGCGCTCACCATTGCCGAACAGACAACCCTCTACTCGTTGTGCTCCTGCCATCTGTGCCAGTTCTGCCGCCGCAGTACCGCAACCGCGATCATTGTGGGGATGAACACTCAGAATCACGCTATCGCGGCCATTAAGGTTGCGATGCATCCACTCAATCTGGTCTGCGTATATATTAGGAGTCGCCAGCTCAACCGTGGCAGGCAAATTGATGATCGCTTTGCGCTGTGGGGTAGGCTGCCAGACATCGAGGACCGCCTCACAAATCTCCTTGGCGAAGTCAAGCTCTGTTGCCGTGAAGGTTTCGGGGGAATATTCAAACTGCCAATCGGTATCAGGTTGCGCTGCTGCTAGTGCTTTCATACATTCCGCCGATACCGCAAGCTGGATCGTGCCAGGCCGGTCCAAATTAAAGACAGTCTGTCTAAAAATAGGAGAGGTGGCATTGTATAGATGAACTATGGCTCGTTTAATTCCTCGCAAAGACTCAAAGGTACGGCGAATCAAGTCTTCACGAGCTGGGGCCAGCACCTGAACAGCTACATGATCTGGGATCAACTGCTGCTCAATCAGGTAGCGAACAAAGCCAAAGTCAGTTTGGGAAGCAGCAGGAAATGCTACTTCAATCTCTCTAAAGCCAATCCCCACCAGCAGCTTAAACAGACGCAGCTTGCGGGGACTATTCATGGGTTCAATGAGTGCCTGGTTTCCATCTCGCAGATCGGTGCTGAGCCAGATGGGGGGTTGAGTAATCGTTTGGGAAGGCCAGATCCGCTCTGGCAAATCGATAGAAGGAAAGGGTTGGTATTTTGTAGCGGGATTTCTCAACATGTTCGCTTGCTCCTGAATTTTCGTCGGTAGTAGAGTGTCGCGGCGAAAATAGAGCTGTCAGGTCGCCACAAAGTCCGGGTCTGACAACCCACCAACAGTCGCAGCAATGCAAGCAGCTTGAGCGAAAGTTTCATACGAACCTCCAACAGAACAGTTGAATACCTGCTTCTTTAGCCCTGCCCTTCAGAGCTGAAGCAGGCAATTAGTAATAGAAAAAGCTGTAAGTGGAAAAAAGTTATTTGCGCCCAAGGCGCAGCAGCTCTTGACCTAATAAAAGGCCAAGTAATGACTGTAGAGGGATCTGTTGAGTGAAGGTCATGAGAGTGGATTCATACCTCAGTACTTGAGGCATCTTAGTTAACAAACATCGTAGGCTTCTAACCATTAGCTAGTCAAGTAGCCTTTTGATGGACAGTGCTATTGATCTTCGGGAATCAGGCCAACTACGCGAGACCACGCTCCACCTTGATTGGGAAACATAAAATCGTACTTCCGACCGACGGCAATGCCTGTAAGTTGGTCAATTTCTCGATCTGGCTATACCGCCGTTTAGTTCTGGCAATAGCTTAATCACGGATATTCCCAATGCTCAACTTCGTTTAGCTGGAGGCGGAGCCTTTCGCCAAGACAATCCCACGCCGGGCATTGCCTCAGTAACGGTCACCAACCTCGGTGCCAACCAGGTTCGAGTCACAGTTGCGGGCAATACCGGTGTTCCGAAAGGAGAGGTCCTCCAGAGCGATCGCAGCCTAGTTCTCAGCCTCCCGCCGCCCCCTGCTGAGCCATCCACCCTGGCTCCTGGACTGAGGTAAGTGCCCCAGCGCCAGCACCAGAACCCTCCTTGACGCAGCCTAACGAGACCGAGGGACCTGCGCCAGAGGATGAGATGGAGGCACCGGCAACGCAAGCTGAGGCAGAGGAGCCCATTGACCTCGTGATAACGGCCACTCGCACAGCAGAAAACCCAGAGGAGGTGCCGCGCTCTGTCACTGTGGTTACCCGTGACCAGATTGAAGAACAGACAAGTCTATCGAGAAACTTGGGAGACATTCTGGGCCAGTTAGTCCCCGGCCTAGCACCACCCACACAAAGCCTCAGTGAGTTTGGGCAATCCCTGCGGGGCCGTAACCCACTGGTACTCATTGATGGGGTACCTCAGTCTAGCAACCGCAACGCTTTCCGTAATATCGAAACGATTGACCCTGACGTGGTTGAGCGCATCGAAGTGCTACGAGGCCCAACCGCAATCTACGGAGATGGGGCAACTGGCGGGATTATCAATATCATTACCCGCTCAGGGGCAGAGGAACCTAATCGCTTTACTGTGGATGGGGGCCTCACAGGCTCTTTAAGCCACTTTGATGACAGTCTAGGCGGCAACATTCAACTATTACGCACCGGTCAATCAGGTAAGTTTGACTATATCCTGAGCGGCTCTTTTGAGAAAGTTGGTGGCTTATTTGATGCCGAAGGCGATCGCATTCCTCCCGACCTGCTGAGTAGCCAGGGCAGTTTAGCGGACACGAACACGATTAACCTGTTTGGCAAAATTGGTTGGGACTTCGGCCCTGACCGTCTACAGCTGACGGTCAACCATCTTGATACAGACCAGAACACAGACTTTTACCACCGACCCAGCAGTGAATCGAGAGTACCCCAGGTAGCCAGAAAGCTCTAGCACGCAGCGGCCTGCAGCGAGGACGCCAGTCAGCGATCACCAATACCCTGGTCAACCTGGACTACACCCATCAAATCTACTGTTTGGCAGCCAAGTAGGTAAATCTACTATCGAGATTACTTCGCCCGATTCTTTCCCTTTAACGGCAGCCCTTTTCAACCTGCTGACACCGGAAGGCTTCCGGATTTTCAGTCCCGCGTTGAGTCACAAAGGTTGGGTGGCCGCCTCCAGATTGATACCTTAGTGGCGGACAAGCTGACGCTACTTTCAGGGCTAGACTACTCAGATGAGGAGTGCCGTCAAGCCGTTACCATTTTTGACAATGCTGCCTTCGAGGCCAGTAATGGGCTTGTCTTCCAATTGAGTGGCGGTATCGCCCTTGGGTGCCTCTGGAGCAAACGAATCTAGGCTTGTTTGCCCAACTCCAGTGGCAGCCGGTTACGAGCGGTGGATTCTGCGGGGGGGAGCCCGCCACGAATGTATTGGTGTGAATGTGGATGACTTTACCACCTTAGACGGGAACGCTATTCCTGGCGGCGAGCTGGATTACGATGCCACCCTGTTTAACCTGGGTGCCGTTTACAACCTGACGAACACAGTCAATGTCTACGCTGATTTTTCTCAGGGGGCTTTTCCGTGGCCGACGTTGGCCTGGTACTTCGCAGCGCCCCGCTGGTGTTCTCTGTGACTTCCCTGCGTCCCGAAGCCCAAGAGTCAACAACTATGAAATTGGGGTGCGGGGTCAATTGGATACGGTGCAGGCATCTCCTGGCAGGGTTTTACACAACTAGTCCAACCTAGGGTCAACCTTTGACTGAGAAACCCTGGCTATCGTCCGGGCACCAGAGGCATCACACGGCCTGGAAGCTGCAGTAGATGTACAGCCTGCTGAACGTTGGCGGGTGGGGCAACAGTGTGAAGGCCTGAGCGAGGGAGAAAATGATGTCGATGAGGATGAAAATTTTGAGGCCATGAACGGCTTCCATTCCCCATGAAGTTGACTGCCTATGTGGAAAATGAAATTTACCGGGCTGGCAAAATCGGCTACGGCTGTTGTACTCCGGCAATCGATCGCGCCTTTGATGCCGGAGTGGATTCCAGGACATAGACGATTACTTCACTTTGGACTTAATTAGCAGTCTCAAGCTAGGGGAAGGAACGTTGCAACTGGGCGTCCAGAACCTACTGAACAATCAGTACTTTACCCCTGCCTCCCAGTTGCTGAGGCTGCGGACAAACGACAGTTTCACAGCAGCTTCCGGCAGAACCTTTAGCCTGCAATATTCTGTGGATTTTTTTAGATAATCTAGTACTTTCAGCGAACATCCTCACTGAACTTTTAAAGTAAGCTGAAAGTTTCTGCCATAGGGCCAAGAGCTCCTGCCGTCCCGAAGCAAACAGCAAGTAACAGTAGATAAACCAGACACCGTAGCCTACCCCTATCATCTGCAACAGGTGCTAACAGCGGAATAATAGTATGAATCACCGTCAATAAACTCGCTAGCAGCACCAGTAAGGGCAGTGAGACTAGGGCCAGGCCCAAGACAACCAGGAGGGCCGATTTTGTCACTTTGCCCCATCTGTCCTAGAGTACTTGACACCGAGGCCCCTGAAGGCCGCCTGCACCTGCTTTCAAGTGGTCCCATTTGACTAGTAGACGGCACTGCAACGGGTAGGTTTGCACTGCTGTTCACCACTGCCTCACTAGAATGTGCCTCGCCAGGAATCGGATTCACCTCATGGGCCATCGAGATAAATTCCTCCGGGCTGCCCGGTGGAGTTTCTGCCACGTATCCGCTGCTGAGCAGCATTGGATTGAGGAGGTTCGAGGTCTTGAGTTGGATATCAGACATAGGGGACTCCTGGTTCAGGTGGACTTTCGGTGTAAAATCTTTCTATGCCTGAACTGTACATAGCTTTACGAGAGCAAGGCCTCTCTGGTTAGGGCTTAGCCTCTCCCCTCCCGAGGTACATTGATGGTGGGTGTGCTCAACTGCCCTAAACTACAGTGTCTCAGTGTGTGAAGTCCATACCAGCTTTCATCGCTGATAGAGCTGGATCCTCAGGTCTTTGCCGACATAGAGGAAGCTTTTGTTCCAGAAGAATGCCAATTGCCTGCAAATAAAGGCTATGATGCAGGCGATGACAGCCTCAGGGAAAGCGAGATCATCCCGCAGCCAGTAAAGGGAGAACCGCTGTGCCGCTGGCGAAGCGAGAGGCAACCAAGCAGCAACCGTCACTAACTATCAAGTTAACCCCGGACTGCTACCTGATGGGATTTTGCCACAGCTCATCTAGAGTTAATAATGCAGAGTGTAACGCCTGATCAACCCTGCCGATGGGCTAGCTTGCAAGGCGTGGAGCACCAACGCAAAGGAATATGCTCTGAATCACTACTGCCTTGAATCAATTGGTAAGCAACGTCGCTTAGGCGTCGCACAAAGAACGGCGAAGGTGCTTTGAACTTTTCAATCTGACCATTATGGACACCTAAGAAACGCTGGGATTCAAAGGGCTGGCAGTCGCTAATATTCACCGCCTGGCTAAGGAGTGGAGCTGCGAATGCTGGCCAATATGCACCCCGACTTCACATAGCGGCTCAGACTAGGCAGTTTAGCATCACTCCAGATGGGAAGGATATTTTGTAAACAAAAAAAAAAGGGATTGGTATCCCGTTGAGGGTAGTACCAGCCAACGCCAAAGCCGTCGGCGTTGACCAATACATCAGGCCTCATGCGGTTTATAGCTTTGGACAATTAGCGAGTGTTCTGGTTTAGACAAACACTCCAAGAAAATTGGCAGAGGCCAGGGATAGCCAAGTAAACGACACATACTAAGGGATCTACTCCTGCATCCTTAGTAAGAGACTCCAACTTCTTAGCTAGGGCCCCCTAAGGGTTGGACAATGTCATGAATGAAATGGGTGCTTTAGTTTTAGTTTGATGGCTGAATGTGACAGAGATATGTCAGAGAACTGTGCCCCTCCCCAACCCGGCTACAGGCTGCCACAGGAAATCCTTGGATAGCCACATAGCTTTCTCATCAAGTGAGGGGCAGATAAAACAGTTGCCAAAAAACGGAAACGGAAAAGCCATCGTCAATGCTGCCAGTTAGCTTCGTGGCCAGTACATAATGACTAGTACACCTAGCAGAGCTATCAAACTACCAGCTTGAGAGAGGTCGAATCGGTCAGGTGTTACTCTGTCAACTTGCCATCCCCACAGGATCGACAGAAAGACTAAATATTCCACCGTAGGCCGCGTATACCCCGCCCCCAAAGCTGGCACTAGCTGGTTGCAAAGTGGGGACGATACCGTACAACGCAAGTATTACGGCCTAACAGAGCTAACCAGATATCTTACCTACCCGTAACCATTGCCACATAAGGTAGCCGCCGCCAATCTCACACAGTCCGGCTAGGAGAAAGTAAAAGCAAAGACCAAACAATGTGCACACATTTGACCTCGATGAGGATTGCACTATGCAGTTTTAAATGCAGAAGCTTTACAGGTAGCCAGCCATACCTCCTAGTCTTGATTTGTTCTACACCATTCAGGGTTCCAAGGCTTATGGCTTAAAGCCTTCCCTCACCGGTTCTGCTAGTCATTTTGCAACACCTATTGCATCGAGAAGAAACAAGTTTTACATTGGTGGCAATCTAAAAGAAATTTAATCCAGTGGCTGAACCAATCAATCGTCAGACAGACTCTCAACTTCAAGAGGCTATTCCCCACTACTCGCTCCGGCAGCTCTCCCAATACTTCTTAAAACTGGGGACGTTAGGATTTGGGGGCCCGGTGGCGCTAATTGGCTATATGCACCGAGATTTGGTTGAGGAGCGGGGGTGGATCTCGGAGGCAGATTACCAAGAGGGGCTTGCCCTCTCTCAGCTTGCCCCCGGTCCCTTGGCCGCACAGTTAGCAATTTACCTGGGCTATGTGCACTATCACATTCTCGGTGCCACGGTGACAGGTATTGTTTTTGTCCTGCCGTCTTTCTTGATCGTGATTGGTGTGGGCTGGGCTTACACCCTATACGGTGGTCTGACCTGGATGCAGGCAGTCTTCTATGCAGTTGGAGCTAGTGTTATCGGTATTATTGCCTTAAGCGCCTATCAGTTGACTACCAGAACAATTCAGAAAGATCGAATACTCTGGGCTATCTACCTCATAGCTGCGGCTGTTACGGTTATCACCGAGTCAGAAGAGGTTCTATTGTTCCTGGTAGCAGGTGTTGTCGTCTGGCTGGTAAAGGCTCCACCGAAGCACTGGTGGGGCGGGAACAAGCTTCTTAGTTTGGCAGGTCTACCGCTTGTGCCAACCCTAGCGACAATGCCTGCGGCTACTCCAGGAATTCTCTGGACCATCTTCACCTTTTTTGCCACGGCGGGGGCCTTTGTGTTTGGTAGCGGACTGGCCATTGTTCCCTTTCTGTATGGCGGTGTCGTTAAGGATTACCAGTGGCTGAGTACCGAGCAGTTCCTTGACGCTGTGGCGGTGGCGATGATCACGCCAGGTCCAGTCGTCATCACAACCGGGTTCATCGGCTTTTTAGTAGCAGGATTTCCGGGAGCTTGCATTGCTGCAATCGCAACTTTCCTGCCCTGCTACCTGTTCACTATCCTTCCGGCTCCCTACTTCAAAAAGCATGGCAAGCAGCCAGGAATAGCTGCTTTCGTTAGTGGTGTGACGGCAGCTGCGATCGGGGCAATTACTGGGGCCGTGATTGTGTTAGGACGGCGATCGCTGACAGACCTCCCGACTGTGCTGATCGCCCTGTTGACCCTAGCTCTACTCTGGAAATTCAAGAAAAAGCTACCGGAGCCCATTGTTGTCCTGGCTGCTGCCATTGTGGGACTAATTATTTATCCGCTGACCCATCCATAAAGCACCAATCTACGGAACTGCTTAAGTCTTATACACTTTAGACAGTGATTAAGAGCCAAACTGCTTTGAGCTACGCGATCGACTTTGGGACGAGTAATACCGTGGTTGCCCGCTGGAATGTTGCTACCCAGCAGCCAGAGACCTTGAGTGTCGGTGATTTAAGTGTGCAACTGGGGGAGAATCCTGCTTTGGTTCCCAGCCTAGTCTATGTGCAGGATGCCCGCCAGGAGCAGATCTTAGTAGGGCAGCAGGTGCGCGATCGCGGACTAGACCTCAACACAGACCCCCGGTTCTTTCGCAGCTTTAAGCGGGGGATTGGGGCAACAGTTCAAGGGTTTCTGCCGGAACTAGATGGGCAGGTGACGACCTTTGAGCGGGTTGGGCACTGGTTTTTACGCCAACTGGTGCAGCAACTCCAGGCCAGCGATTCAGCGGTAAAACAGTCTTTGGTATTTACTGTTCCGGTTGATAGCTTTGAGACATACCGACATTGGTTGGGTGCCGTCTGTCAAGACCTGCAGGTAGAACAGGTGCAGCTACTAGATGAACCCACTGCCGCTGCATTAGGTTACGGCATGGCAAACCAAGAAATCCTGCTGGTAGTAGATTTTGGCGGTGGCACTTTAGACTTAGCCCTAGTACAGCTTGATGTCAAAAGCCAGTCTCAAGCCCGACCCCTGGGGTTCATCCTCAAGTGGGGCGAGAAGCTGTTTGCGGAGCAATCCGGTCAACCCGTTAAGACCGCGCGGGTGCTGGCCAAGTCGGGACAGAACCTGGGTGGCTCAGATATCGACAACTGGCTGGTCGATTACTGCTACCACAAGGCTTAGCCCAAACCCCATTAACCCTGCGCTTGGCAGAACGCCTGAAGATTCAGTTATCGAGGCAACCCCAGGCCAGCGAAGTGTATTTCAATGACGAGAAACCTTTGAAAGCTACGAGTTGAAGTTGAATCGAGGAATTTGAAGCGATTCTCAGGAGCACCAGTTCTTTGAGCGGCTGGATAAAACGATAGTCAATCTGCTACAGCAGGCGCGGCGAGCAGGGTCTAGAGGTGGAGGACATTAATGCCGTTTTAATGGTCGGGGGAACGACCCAAATCCCCGCAGTCAGACCTGGGTGCGGCAGTATTTGAGCCTGCTAAAATTTTCTGCGATCGCCCTTTTGAGGCCATTGCTCAGGGGCCCTACAGCTCAGCCAGGGGTTTGAGCTACAGGATTTCCCTACTCTACCACGGTTATGGAATTCGCTACTTTTCAGGATCGCCGCCAAAACTGTCATAACTGGCATCCGCTGATTCCTGCAGGACAGTCTTATCCAATGTCTGAGCCAGTGGAAGGAGCTGTCTTGGGGAGCCTCAGTCGAAAACCAGCCTAGTATCGAACTCATCGTCAGGGATTAGGCGCAGAAACCGGCGGAACAGAAGTGTATTTCGAAGGCGTCAAATCGCCTAATTGCACCCCGCAGCATTAGGGTCAAACCCAGGTGCAGCCACTCAGCGACCGGGAGGAGCGCAATTGCCCGGCTAACGCCTGCCGGCTATCGGGGAGCGTCGCATCAAAGTTCTGTTCTGGGTAGATAGGCAACGGTTCTTGAGAATGACAGTGGAAGACTTACTCCTGAATGACACACTGCTTGAGGATCAGGTGGTTGCCCAGTTGAGCAAGGTAGACAACTGCACTTGTGATTCTTAAAGGTCCCGCTCTCCTCAAGAAAAACACGACGAACAGGGAAAATCTGCCGCCCCTTTCAATCTGTTACAATATTATCACTAAGTCAATAAATGATAAATGCTGAGGGCTACCAGAGAGTACAGAATCTATCCCACCAAAGAGCAGCAACAACATTTGCTAAGTCTTTTGGCTGTTGCAGATATTCTTGGAACTTCGGTTTGGCATTGACCAATCAAACGTATAAAGATACTGGAAAAGGATTGAGTCGGTTTGCCATTCAACTCAGAGGAAGGCTATAACCGAACTCAAGCAAGAGCATGAATGGTTATCTGAACGCTACTCTCAGTGCCTGCAAGTTGTTGCCTTGAACTATCGCGGGCGTTTATCAACTTCTTTGAAAGACGGGGCAGCTATCCCAAATTCAAATCTAAACATGATAGGCAATCCATTAGCTATCCGCAGAATGTCAAGGTCTTAGAAAACGGCCTAAAGCTTCAAAAATAGGCAAAGTCAAGGCTAAGGTTCACCGACCCATTGAGGAAGCGTAAGAACTGTCACAGTTTCCATGAATGCCAGGGGCACTATTACGCTTCTGTGTTGACTGAAGATGGTAAAGAAGTTCAAACAAGTGTAGAAGGTAATGCTATCGGACTGGACGTAGGGCTAACTGACTTAGTAGTAACTAGTAACGGTTCTAAGTTCGAATAACCCAAAGTGGTTTAGGAAGCACGAGAAAAACCTAAAGCGCAAACAACAGGATTTATCTAGAAGAAAGAAAAAGGAACAAATAACAGGACTAAGGCAGAAGAAAGTAGCTAGAGTTCACGATAGGATTTCACGCTGTCGCTCAGATTTTCTGCACAAACTATCACGCAGGATAGTCAGCTTGAAAACAAGTTATCTGTGTAGAAGTCTTCACGTCAAGAATACGGCATAGTCTCTAGAGCCTGGTTTTCCGATTAACGCCACTTCATGGTAGCAATAGATGTCAAATGGGTTCTATAAGGCTGAGTGGGAAGGAAAAGTCTATCTCGAAGTAGATAGGTTCTTTCCATCAAGCAAAACTTGCAACGTTTGTTTCAATCAAGTAGGTAGCTTGCCTCTGGATATCAGGTCTTGGACCTGTTGTAGCTGTGCAACACACCACGATAGAGACATCAACGCTGCAATCAATATCAGAAATGAAGGACTGCGGATATTGTCCTTGGGAACCAGGGATACAGCCTGTGGAGACTCTGTAAGTCGGGGGAGTGGACGTAAGTCTTCTACTTTGCAGGAGTCGTTGAAGCAGGAAACCTACGCCTTATCCGCAGGATAGGCGCTAGGTAGTTCACAAACCGCATAATGTAGGCTGCTTCACGACAATGTAGTAGCTGGGAAGACCATTGCCCTCACTCCTTTAGCAGGAAGTTAGTGTGATATTCTCTAGTGTTGAAACGATGAGAATCATTTGTAGCAGCGTTACCTCTGCTATTGTGGCCGCTGCCAACAATCTCAACTTCAGCGCTACAGTACAACCGCTAGGGAACATTAAAGCATCTCGGCTCATCTTCATTTAGACTCGGTACTGCTTCAACCACAACACCCCCGTCAGATTTAAATCAATGTTTAAGATCAAAACCTGGAAAAAATTTGGATTTTTTGCTTTATTTGGGTTGCTTCTCAGTTGGATGGTGAGTTGCAGTAGTGGCCCGGCAACCACTGGCGGGAATCAAGCTGGGGGAACTCAGGAGGTTGAGTTCTGGACCATGCAACTGCAGCCGGACTACACCGACTACTTCAATCAACTCATTGGCAAATTTGAGCAGCAAAATCCCCAGACGAAAGTTCGTTGGGTAGACGTGCCTTGGTCTGACATGGAGAAGAAAATTCTGACGGCGGTTTCTGCCGGAACTGCACCAGACGTAGTGAACCTGAACCCGAATTTTGCCTCCCAATTAGCCGAGCGCAATGCCTGGTTAGAGTTGGACTCCCAAGTACCGGATGACGTTCGCCAGCGATATCTACCTAGCATTTGGAAAGCGAGTACTCTCAACGGCAAAAGTTTTGGACTGCCCTGGTACTTAACCGCACGAGTCACCATCTACAATACGGACCTCTTGAAGCAGGCTGGTATCAGCCAGCCACCTACCACCTATGAGGAGCTGGCGCAGGTGGCTAAGCAAGTCAAGGAAAAAACAGGTAAATACGCCTTTTTTACAACGGTGGTGCCGGAGGACTCTACAGAAATACTGGAATCATTTGTGCAGATGGGGGTTCAACTGGTAGACGACCAGGGAAAGGCAGCTTTCAATAGCCCTGAAGGCAAAGCAGCGTTTCAATACTGGCTAGATCTGTACAAGAATGATCTGCTGCCGCGAGAAATTCTTACTCAGGGGCACCGGCACGCGATTGACCTTTACCAGCAGGGCGAGATTGCCTTTCTTGCTTCCGGTCCAGAATTTTTGGAGACGATCGCCAAGAATGCGCCAACAATCGCCCAAGCCTCAGCCTCAGCACCACAAATCAGCGGCAAAACGGATAAGAAGAATGCTGCCGCCATGAACTTGGTTATCCCCAGAGAGACTGACCAACCCGATGCCGCCCTAAAGTTTGCCCTATTTGTCTCTAACAACGAAAATCAGTTAGCCTTTGCCAAAGCAGCCAACGTTCTGCCCTCTACTGTTGCTGCACTGGAAGATAGTTATTTCAAGACTGTACCGGCTAACGCCTCCCCCGTGGAAAAGGCTCGGATTGTTAGTGCCAAGCAGTTGCAGGATGCCGAGGTGCTGATTCCCGCGATGGAAGATCTCAAAGTGCTGCAAAAAGCCATCTACACCAACCTGCAAGCGGCCATGCTGGGGCAAAAACCAACGGACCAGGCGATTGCCGATGCTGCCCAAACCTGGGATCAGGGGCGTGCCTGATAGTGTTTGAGAAAATGGCCTACGAGATAGAGTGAACCGCAGAGAATAGTCGTCGGGGTAGGGCCACCTGCCCCTTTTGTTTGAGTTGCCAGGTCTAATCCTGTTACCAAATCAGGAAAGGCACGGCAATTTGCTAAATCGGGACAGATTTCCGCAGCTAAAGCGACGAGTTTATCTGCAGCAGACTCGTGCTCAGGCACCGGGACTGTGTATAGCCGATCACCGGGTCGCAGCAGGGCTTGCAGAATACCCCTGTGATCTTTGGTCGCCAGGATCCCCATCACCCAGGTAATCGGCTTATCTAACTTTTCATCGACAAACTGGCGCAGAGCGGCAGCGGCAGCCGCATTGTGAGCACCGTCGATCAAGAGTTTGTGCTCCTGCCAGGTGGTCCACTGCAGCCGACCGGGCCAGTGAGTTTTACCCATACCTGCGGCAATCGCTGCTGGCGAAATCTGCCATCCCTGTTGCTGAAGAACCTGCAATGCG
>JAUJON010000101.1 GCA_030447595.1 Thermosynechococcaceae cyanobacterium YX3bin19 | reverse complement strand
CATCATACAGCACCCGCTTCTTCCTGTGCTTTTTGTAATTCGATAAGTGCCTGTTCTCTAAAAGTACTTAACCGCCATTCGTGTTCTTGAATCTGTTTATTAACGGCTTCGATAAGGAAGGAGGTCGCTGGGGGGTCGAACAGCAAACGAGTCTTAAGGTAAATATAAGAACGAACCATACTCAATTGATTAGCAGGAATAGCGAGCATATCCCAAGTTGCTGTCTTATCCGTAATAAAGAACCCTGCTGTAGGCCCAACACCAAGCTGATTCAAGTTTGATAATGCACTGTTAATATGGGTAATAATATCAAGATCGAACGCCGTATCTGTATCAGCAACGTTTAGAATTTTCTTTGTGCTGGTTAAAATACTAGGTTCCATTCCTCACCTCCTACCAAAGCTTGGTGTCTCTAGGGGACCTTTCGGTAACAATTTTAGGACCTACGTTCCTTGCTCCGTAATGTATGGCGTTGTGGGTGTGATGAGTTGTTGTTATAAGGTATTCTGGGTCCAAAATCCATGCTTCTTTATGGATAATATCATCAACACTCATAGGATTAATGTGATGAATAAGCGGCCCTTCGTAAATCTCATACCCCAAAATACCTAAATCACAACCCTCATCTCGGAGTAAAACGTGTTGTCGAATGTTCTGCCATTCGTAAGAAGTATAAAACAGTTGGTTAATATGACGATCAAACCCAAACGTCGATCTCCCTACCGATCCACCAAGTCTTAAGTATTCAAATCTTTGATCGAAAGTACTTAGTTTTACAAGCTCGGAATAAGTCTTATCCATCGTCATACTCATCCAAATCAACCTCTCGACCAGAATATGAACGCATAGCATTCAACGCTGTCTCATACAACTCTTCAATCCGTCGAGTTGACGCCATCTGATCAACCTTGGCGCTAAGCAACAGGTTCTCTCTTTGAAGACGCTCTTGTTCTAGCTGCTCCCTTGAAGAAGCCAATTTTAGAAAATGAGTGATAACCGCGGCCGAAGCAGTTCCTTCAACTAGCTGTCTCTCGGCCAAGTCAGCAGCGAGGGAGATGAGTTGATTTTCATGAGCTTGTGGTGTGGTTGCTGGACGGCGATTTCGACTACCCTTTGGTCTACCCATCTCCCTCCTTTCCGCTGAATGTTATCTTGCTCTGAGGGGCCTCACGCGGTTTGGTTTGGGCGGAACTTCTTTGTTCTTGGCAAGCCAAACAACGAGCCCGGTAAGCAACGACAAAACAATAGACCTAGCTGATTCGGCTGCTGATAACCCATTACCAGTAGATGTTAGAAAAGTAATAAGCGACGTGGTAATTGTGGCGGCCACAGCCTTCCAAGATTGCTGAATGCGCAAATATAGACTATTCATACATTCCTTTCTTAGAGTTTGTTAACCGTTTGCATAAGAGAAGTTACCTTGGCTTCGAGTAAAGCAATTCGTTCATCACAGTTTTGCTGTTCTAAAGCCATTCTGGCTAATATAGCTTCTCTATCTCTAGTCCATTCTTCTCGATCTGCCTTATGTCTTTCTTCTGTTCGTACTATTTTCTTTTCAAACTCTGATCGCTCTTGATCTAGCTGTTTACTAAACCGATCGACGAATTTATCATAAGCACCAAATAAGTCTGCTGCAGCTTTGTCTTCAGCAGAAGTTTTAATACCGTCCAAATCGGTTTTAGACTTATACTTTACTCCTGCATATCCTAAACCTCCAGATACAAGAGCAATTATGATACTACCAAGTATGGGGTCCACTCATTGGACCTCTTTCCTTATAGGCACAGGATCAGGATATGTAATGCTCTCTATTGCTTTTGATAACCTAATTCTAGATGTTTGAACTTTATAAATAATGTGCATCGCCGTGGTAAACAAAATCCCAATCACCAAAAGTAAAGGAGAACGCCAGGTAATACCAGGATTTTCAATTGTCCTTACAACTTCATACGCATTCCAACCGTATGAAAGTAACATGGCTAAAGTAACAGCAGAAATATGCCAAGGAACCAACCCGGGATTACCTGCTACTCGATTTCTTAGTTTCCACGCAGTCACATTAATTCGAAATGCGGTGCCCATAGTGAACCCAAATAAAATAATGTCGACAAGTTTAAGAATATCAAACACATCAAGCATCATGTTAAAAAGACCCGTCGTTTAGCTTCCTCTGAAGCGCACGAGTAGTGTTTGGACCCCAAGCACCATCTTGAGTAACCCCGACATAGCGCTGAAGAGCCCTAATTGTCTGAGGACCAACGGCTCCATCTTGAGCAACACCAATACGACCCTGCATAGCGCGCTTTGTGTTGGGACCGAAATCACCGTCTTCAGCCACACCTAAAGCGTGTTGAAGAGCTTTAATAGTAGACGGTCCGAAGTCTCCATCGACAGCAAGCCTCGGGTTATGAACGTGCGTACCAGGAGGAGGGGGCGGGGGACCAGGAGCTGGGCCAGCGTTATCAAAGTCAATTCGAATGCACTGACGGTTCCAGAATCCACGAGGACGTCGACGTCTCCAGACGCCACCACCATCACGCTGCGAACCAGAAGAACCTGGGGAAGTGTTCCCTTCAATGCACGTCACTGAACCATCAGCATGAACAGCCTCGACCATTCCGGTGTGACCCGGCCCAGTCCAACCACCACTATTAATGCGACAAGCCACGTAACCAGGACGAAACTCTCCGGTATGCCGCCCGTTGTTTCTAGCCCAAGCCAAAGACGCCGCAACAGAAGCGTGACGATAACCAGAACGATTGCCAGTCTGGTCCAAAACCCAAGACACAAACATAGCGCACCAAGGGTTTCGATTCAGCCCATACCACTGGGCATACTTAACATTGTTGCTGTTAGGGGGAGACTCAACTGTGCCCAGCTCTCGACGAGCAACATTAAGAGTGTCTGTAGTATTCATCAGCCTTCTGCTCCTTCATCGCTCTCAATAACTACGTTGGGGTCTTGTGGTGGTTGGGGTAAACCGCCATCATCATTCAAAACCTCGAGCGGCGTCTGTTCAAGAACCAGATCAGACACGTCATTTTCGGTGTTCGCATTATCTGACATCTTATCTCCTTTTTATTAAGCAGTTACGGAATCTTTAAATATGACCTCTAATGGCTCATCAAAAACAGGAAATGGTTGTCCGCCCCTAATCCATTTAAGATCCATGTAGCCAATAGTTTTTGTAATTTTTTCTGTTATGGTGTGATCTAAAGTTAAAAGAATTTCGCCGTCTCGACCATCGGTTACAAAGGAAATCGTCCATGACGCGATGAGTTCAGAAGTAAGACTCTTGGCAACCCGAATATCACTTTGCAAAACTATCTAATGAAACATTAAAAGCAAGCGAAACTGGAAGCTGCATAGTTCTACCTTTATATACTTCAACTTGTCTCATGAGCCTCCTCTATCGAAACATTAATCTAACCGCAGACACCGCCGGGTCTTTCACGCCATCTCCAACAACTATAAACCGAACTAGAATATCATCTTTCGCGGCAGCAACCATAGCCCCCCATACCGAAGTCTTCATACCGGTCGATGTAATGTCAACCTCAATTTGGCCGAGAGTTCCTTGGAATGATTGCCAATTCGTCCCACTATCAGTAGAAAATTGCCAGCGAAGCACAGACGCTAGAGCTCCCGCAGTAGTAACAACACATGATCCACGAACTTCTGTGAAGGGTGTTAAGTCAACTTGCACACGTAATCTTGGGATGAGATATTCAGTACCAGTTAATGCCGCGTTAGTAGCGGTTACAATATCGCCTCCACCAATCAGCTCTAAAACCAACCTACCGGCACTTGCGGGACCTGGATCACCCTTTGGCCCTTGTATACCTTGCGGACCACGAATATTGCCAGTTATGCTCCATGGCATAGGATCACGTCAAATCGTAAACGTCGCCGGTTACTCGATCCATATACTTATCTCCAGGAACAGAACCAGCAATGACCCCTGGGGCTCCGTCACCAACATACCACTGGCTTCCTCTAGTGCCTGTCGCACCTGTTGCACCGGCAGGACCAGCGGCACCCGTTGCTCCCGTTGCACCAGTCGTACCTTGGGGTCCCGTTGATCCTTGAATCGCTAACAAAGCCCAACCCGCATTTAATGCAGAATCATCCACACCAGGATCGGTTGCAGTTCCAGTAGGCGGCGCTGATCCAGCAGCATGAGCTACAGTTGCAAAATATGTAGATCCTCCCCAACCGACCGAGTCATTAACGGCATATGAATTAGTGCTAAGCCATGCTCCACGCCATACAAGACCGGCAGGACCGACAGGACCTGGGTCTCCTTTGCTCCAGTGGCTCCGGCTGCGCCAGCTGGTCCAGCGGGTCCTTTAATGTTCGCTACAATATTCCAAGGCATCTATTACTCCAATCGATAAATATTACCAGTAAGGGAATCCACATATTCGTCACCAGGGGCTGCACCAATAATAACCCCTGGTGGACCCTCACCATAATAGCGTTCACCAGAGCCTTTACCAGCTGGTCCTTGAAGACCTGTTGCTCCCGTAGGACCGGCGGGTCCTGCTTTAACAATTGCTACTGATCTATTAGGAGACACAACAATTTTTTGCGTCTTAACCGGAATAACAATTTTTTGGTCTTTAATAATTCCAGAAATTCTCTGAGTTTTTACCACGACAATTTCGTTCATCGAATACTCAGCCCCCCACCAGTTAAGAACAGGGTCATTAACTCCGTCTCCGCCGCCGAGAAGCATTCGTAAAACAACTTCACCAAGACCCGAAGGAAAAGCACCCCAAGGACCAACAACCGCACCGCCGATTTGGTTATTAGCGATGTTGACATCGGGTAATAAAGCAAACCAGTCTGTACCATTCACAGAATACTCAACTCGAACTGCCGTACCAGCCACCCAAGTACTAACAACAAGTTCAATACGAGCGTCTACATACCCGGCAAGATTAGCTCGCCCACGAGTTCTAAACGCTGCTCCTTCGATAAACGCAGCAGTTAGATTAGTAAACGCGTTGATAGCGGCGAAATATACTCTTTGCTGGGAACCAGCAACTCCCTGAGGTCCTTGTGGGCCAACGGGACCCTGAATACCCTGTGGGCCAATTTCGCCACGTTGAAGTTCACTTTGAACGACAGACCAAATCCTAGAATCATTAGTCCCGACAAAAGCAACAGGAGGTTGTGAACTAGACAATACGGTTAACGACGCCGCCGTCTCTGGGGCATTAGCAAAGAACTCCCATACTTGGAAATCGTTTGTTCGATAAATAATGTTGTTCTGAAGAACGTATAAATATCCATTATCAACACAATGAGCAACACACCCACGGGAACGTAGTTGAGTTATTGTGTTAATTCCATCATAAGCTAACAAACGTCCGTCTTTGCTCCGGTAAACAATTCGTCCCAAAATAATTTGTGGGTGAATAAACCCATCCAATACGGGGCCTCGTGTTAGAGCGCTTCCGTCGAATTTATAACACGGATCACCAACGTCTTCATTGTATTTTTCGTTACTTCCTGATCCGCTACCGCCACCTAAGACCGTATAAACAACCCCGTTTAAAGCGGCGACATTATAGAAACGCGCATAACCGCTGCCAGTAGCTGGAGTATCTAGCGCAAAGACTACTGGTTCCCAAGTTATTCCATTATCCAAAGAACGAGCCATACCCGCTCGTTTAGTCGCCGTGTACGATCCAACTATATAAATCTCACCAGGAACTCGTTCGCAAAGATCATAGTTGTGCGCTGGTTGTAAAGGAGCTTCTCCACTTGTGCCGCCGAGTACCCAAGTAAAGTAGTTCCACTTGTGAAAACTAAATTTGGTGACATACCAAGCAGCTGACGTAGTGTCCATGGTAGTAGTGCAAATAACACGGGCCCAGGCATAAACCGCGTTGGCGGGTACTTCATCAATAGTGGCACTAAACGAACCCCACCCAGGAAGCGTGTTGCTGTTAAAAGTACCAGTAGGCCCAGAGACAGCTAAAATGTCGGTTCCAGCTGCATCAACCAACACAAGATCCAAACGAAACGTTCGGTTTTCAGGCGTCCACACTCTAGCTTGAGTCGGAACCATCTCGCCGGGTTTAACGGCGAATCCGGAAGTTCCTTTTAACGTATCAACAAAAGTTGGCCCCGAAGTTTCGATTGCTTAACTTCTCCAGCAGCTTCGCCATCTAACAGTTGAGCAGTTGAACGAGCCAGACCAGTTGATGTTCCCGGCGTCCACCCAGAAGTATCAACTCTAAACGCAGATTGATTCTCTGAAGCACGGTTAGTAACTCGACCGTTTATCGGAAACTGATTCGGCGTAGCTCCTGCAACAACGGCGTGTCCCCAATTCTGTGAGCCTTGGGGATCGTCCATTGTCGCCCAAAGCTCTGACCCAATCCTTCTAAACCTACCAATTCGATCTGTACTATACGTTAACGCTGCCTCAAACGCTTTGGTAACCGGGTTCCACCCACGGACACTGACCGGACCCGTGTTATTAAATGTATCTCCATATCCTGTGTATATCTTTCCACCAAATTCACGAATAGCTGTTAACGATCGAGCAAGCGCTGTAGTTTCGGCGGCAGCTTCTGGATGTTGTTCGTGTTTAACGGGGTAAGAATAAACAGGTGTGCGTCCCGGTGGCCCAGGAGGACCGCCTGGATCTCCAGGAAGCCCTTTAGGGCCTTCTGGACCTCGAGCTCCCTGGAGACCATCTCGGCCGGGGGGTCCCGTGGGGCCCTCCTTGACTAGACTGACAGAGGTGTTCGGTAGTACGATAATTCGTTGTGTCCTAGAAAGAACTTCGATGCCAGCCATAGTCTCTCCTTGTTTATCTTACCCAGTACAACCCTTTGCGTGGAACTGATCATTAAGAGCAATCAACGGGTCTAAATTAACTCCCCGTCTAAACGCCTCCTCGTCGTACTCGTGAAGTGACCGATGCAAGGTCTTGCACTTCGTCAAGTCCGAAGCCGTGCTCGAGGGGGTAGTGGTTCCCGTGCATCCGACACCGTGAAGAGCATCGTTCAGGTTGTTAATGCTGGAAACAGACACGCCCAAGTTTGTTGAGGCTTGGGCATAAGCGTGAATGTCAGCATGAAACGTTTTGCATGCCGACAAATCCTTGGAGTCGGCCTCGCTACCATGCTGATAGAGATTAGTAAGCTCGGTCTTGTCCGATGAAGAAGGAACGTCGCAAGACGAGTATGTCGGCTCCATGACGCACCCACCACCATGAAGGAAAGCAAGAATATGCCCTACTTCGTGAGGAAGGGTCCAATCGGCCTCTGACAGAGTAATACCATCTGTAATATTGATGGCGCCCCGAACGGTGTGGCCGCTGCTATCGTAGCCCCAATTAGCGGTCCCGAGGATGTCGCCGTTAGACGGAGCCAAACAAACGGGAATGGTTTCTGAAGTAGTCCCGCTGGTACCACAGTCCCTTCGAACCTCACCGCCATCTACGACAAAGACATGAACTCTGGCTCCTACGTCGTTCCATACCTTGGCTGCTCGACTAAGAGCAGCGGCATACTTGTCGCCTGTGTAGTCGATAAACACCAGACTTCTGTCATACCAATGGTGATTACCGTGCCCGTCTTGAGTTACATCACCCGGTTCATTAGTCTTGGTATACGGGGGTTCCTCTTGAGCGGGAGGCAATGGCCCAACAGCTACCGTGCTAGGTTCAGCAACAGACTCCCCATCAGGAGCAGCCGGAACGTTCTCGCTAGTCGCAGGAATTTCTTCAGTAGTACTTGGTGAAGGAGCGGCCGTTCCCTCTGTCACAGGCTTCGGGTCGACATGAACAACATCACCAGGCTCTTCATTGCTCGTCTTGGGTGGCTCAAGTTGAGCCGGTGGAAGTTCGGACGGCTGTGGCGAATCATTAGCATCACCAGCAACATACCCTAAACTACCACCAATTAAAAAAGATACCGCTGCAATAGACGCACGAACACGATTTGTTCTCTTCATTACATATCCTCCTTGTGTTAAACGAACTTTCGATAAGTATAGTGAGCATCTCCGCGGTTCTCGTACAAACGTTGAAAGTCTGGGGTCGAAATATAGAACCGACCGTTCCTACCGAAACCACTACCCCACCAGCACTCACCGACAATGAGCTCGTCCTTGGCCCTGTAGCCGGAAAGAACCCACTGATGACCACCAGCAACGGCACCGGTTGGACGAACTAACGGGTTGTCTCGAGTGGCTCTGAACATGTCGTACGTCCAAAGGCCTCCGAAAGAAATGGGGTGGTTCTGCAGCGCTCGAAGAACGTCCTCGAGCGTGAAGTACCAAACATACTTCTCGGCGATCCCGAGTTGAACAGCAGCTTTAGCCGCGGCCAGACCCGAAGATCCTGTGTCGGTTGGTGGATACGTTCCTTGGAAAGGATCAAGCGTCGTCGCCAAAGAATATACCTCGACTGCACGATCCATGCCAAGAATCACGCCCTTAACCCGGTTGTTCTTGGCGTTACCGAGCATACACTCACCAACGCCTGTACAACAACCGATCTCTTGCCTTGGCTCTGGTCTTGGGTCGTAACGTCGGTGTTGAACATCCCGCAAAGGTTCTGCACGACGAGGAAGCTCTTCTTGGAAGTCCCAGCTTCTTGGGTCGTGAACAACATGCCGGCCAAGTCGGCCGTCTTCAAAAGGAATCTGGTCTGTTACTAGTTGAGTTAGCACGAATATCCTTTCTAAACGTTTGTGTTAGCGCGTGGATTCGGCTCACCGTTGAGCATGTAAGCCGTTCGATTCGCTAAGAAAGGATTGGCCATAGACGCAACAAACGCCGGAACGTCACCTGATCCAGGAAGCGGTCGACGCATTACTAAGTTACCATCTGAAAAGAATTCAAATCCCTTCATGAATATAGTCACCCCCTCCGATTCGCTTCACGAACAGGGAAGAACACGGGTTTGACGACCCAAGTTCCATCTGATTTTTGCTTCGCGGCGCCGAAGTTATTCTCTCGGTGCGTGCTGGCAAACTTCGGTCGGCTAGGCTGGAGAAGCTCGTAAGCCATCACACGGTGTACGTCACGCTCGCCGAGCAACTTAATAGTCTCAGCAAACCCGGTGCGCTGGTCCTCCTCGGTACCCGTGTAACCGTCGCCGATGATAAAGTTCATCTCAGTGGCGACAACCGGACGAGTTCCGTTCATGTCTTTGGCCAGACGAAGTGCTCTGTTCATACCGTAAGTGTCGATGGGAAGCGTGGTAAAGTAAATGTGAATATTTCCGATATCCATGTGGGCGGATAGATCGCCAACCACAGTGGAGTTGCTTGGGGCCACAGTCGGTCCGAGGACTCGCATAGTAGGCCAACGCTCCTTGACCTGACGGTATAGTTCAATCTGGTGCGCTCGAAGCTCAGAAGCCCAATTATCACCACCGTTCAGATCCCACTCGTTACTGCCCTCAATGGCGAGAACAATACCTGCGTCCACAAGAGGCTTGATGACGTCAAGCTGAGCGGTAACCGACTGATCGGCCGGTCCGGACACTATGACGAACTTAGCGCCAGAGACGGCATTCACCTTCTTGAAAGCTGCGTACACCCGGTCATACCAACCAGCGCTCTGCCCAATGGCCAAACCATCCCTCAATAACTTCGCCTCGATCTGCTTGGCGAAGCCAGCCACAAAGTCGACATCGGCATAGGGGGTATTGAAGTAGGTCAAGTGAGTGTTCACACCTCCGTAAGGAAGGTTAAGCCCATGCCCGGCCGAAACAGGTGGAATACCGCCAATGGCTAATCCGGCAGCTGCTCCACTTCCAGCAAGTAAAAAACGTCGTCGATCCATAATCTTCCTTTCATAGGAATAAGTAACTAACCTTCGTTGTGACGTCTGCAATACGAGAAACACATGGCGTCACGGTCATGAACATCAGGACTACCCGAACTTGCGGCGAAATACATTACTGAGTTTTTGTTGGGGTTGTGTTCTAAACCCAGTGCATGACCCAATTCATGAGTTATAACTCTATGAGCCTGACTATGCGTTAACCCACAGTCATGACAATTCCTAATGATAGCGTAATCAATGTGACGATTCGGATTGAATGTAGTAAAAACCTGAGCAGCACCAATATGTCCGTTCAACTCGGCTCTCGAAGCAACACAATAAACAATACCACCATCTATCGGATTACAAGAACCGTTAGTTTGTGAAAATGGACCTACTCTAAAACCATTAGTGTATCCGTTTCGAAGCCACGTTTGTTCAGCGTCATAAGCATAGTGTGAAATACTTGGCGGCCCATGAACAGTTGGAACATAACCGTGTCCCCAATGACCTAACGCATCTTGATGAGCCGCTGCAGCCGGCTTAGAACTGAGGAATATCCCGATTAGAAGCATTGTAAACAGTAGAGGGACGCTAAGAAGCAGTTTGTTGTTCATAGATTCCTTTAATTCAAGCTACTACACGAATGGTACAAACCGGACAAAAAGGACAATGTCTGTGCCAAATGTTCCCCCGGAGCAAAAATATAGGGTCCGGCGATGAAAGAGGGGGGTAGGGATTGCGAGGCCCCTCCCCCCTCCTTCAAACTTTTTTGTTTCTTTAGTTCCGGAACCTATACTTCTCTAGTGACTTTTCTATAAAGACCCAAAACATTTTCAAAAACAATTTCATCAATTGCTTGTTCAATTGCTAACGAATGATCACTCTCTGACAATTCATCAGAAGTTACACTGATACGAGCAAGGAAGGATGATGTGTGATGGCCTGCTTGTGTGTCATAGGCGTACCATTCATCGAAATTGTCAAACGGATCAAACGGATTGTCAATGGTTGTAAGCATACATTGTCTCATTGTCATCCTATTCACTGATCGCTGTATCTAGTGTTGTCATCGACACGCCAAGGGCAGACGCTACCTCTGATCGTGTATAACCAGAAGCCAGCATGCGCTGTGCTCTATCCTTCTTAGTGGGTGTCATAAGCTTAACCCTTGGTGGTGTAGCGAAAGAACGTACAATGTCAAGGTCTGCTTTGTTTA
>JAUJON010000100.1 GCA_030447595.1 Thermosynechococcaceae cyanobacterium YX3bin19 | reverse complement strand
TGATGCGTTTTCTGCGTTTTTTCCCGAGAAAATGCGTTCACCTACGAACCGACCAGAAGAGGTGTCACCAGCGTCACCGGTATCACCTCGCCGCAGTTGCTTCACTTTTCGGGCGTCGGGGCTGCGGCGCTAAAAGCAAAAAGAGGCGCCCGCGAATGTATCTTTTGGCTACAGGGAGCAACTCGCTTTAACGACGGGGCACACTGGCGCCCGCAGCTTTTGAAACAACCCTTCGAGATCCTTGAACTTGGGCTATTTGGAGACACCCCCGCCGCGCTGATGCAACAAGTCAATGATCGCCTGGTGAAGCGGTGGATGAGGATGGTTTGCGTTCCAGGTGCCCCAGCCGTCCTTTTGACCACGCAACGCCCAATCGAGAGGAGTTTCGCCAGCGGTGGTGGCAGCAGCGGCGTTGGCACCTCGTTGCAGGAGCAGCTCCGTAATTGGAAGGTGTCCGCCGCGAGCCGCAAAATGCAGCGCCGTGGGATTTCCACGAGCCTGATTGGGAGCGTTCACATCCGCGCCATAATCCAAAAGGAGAGTCACCATATCCGGTTGGCCGTATATGGTGGCAATGCTCAAAGGCAGTGTGCTACCTTCGGGGCGAGAGTAACCATTTGCGATGCAGTGCAGGTTCGGCTGGTCTTGCAACATTTTTCGTGCTGCTTCGACAGCGCCAATGGCGCACGCCATGGGAAACCTCAAATTGGCGCCCTGTTCGAGCAGAAACTGCACTACCTCGGCGCGCGAGCAGGCGTATTCTACAGGAGTGTTGTGGTATTCGTCATCGAGCGCTTCGAGGTCGGCTCCAGCTTCGAGCAACACTTGGGCGGCTGCGGCACTTCCGGCTTGATGAAGTGGAGTCGCGCCCCGGATGTCTCTGGTGTGGACCAAGCCCGGGGTGTCGCGCAAAAAGGCTCGCACCTGTTCGGCATCGCCCAGGCCCGCTGCCGCGAAGATATTCATCGCTACGCCCCGTTCCACCAGCGCACTCGCCAACGAGTAGTTTTGATGAAAGGCTGCACTTTGCAAGGCTCCCTCGCCCTGCCCGATCAGCAGGGGATCGGCGCCCTGATTCAAAAGGAAGAGAGCGATGTCCCCACGATTAAAACACGCAGCGACTCCAAGAGGCGACACCTCCCCATCACCCGCGGCGGGGTAAATACCTGTAGCGTTGAGCAGATTGGGATCTCCTTCCAGCAGAACCTGAATCTGGGGTTGATCTCCCTTGTCTATGGCGTTCATTATGGTGTGGAACCGCTTCATAAACTCGTCATCTTTCGACGGACGCTGTTCCTGTAAATCTTCCTTGACCATCTCGATCATCTTCTCCTTGAGCTTGTGGCGCGCGGTGTAGAGCCGTCGTTTGACGGTCGTCACCGGCACATCCAGCCACTCGGCAATTTGATTTTGAGGGTGTCCTCCCAGATAAAAGAGCAAAACTACGCTGCGCTCCGCGGGCGCCAGGGTCGCAATAGCCTGTCGCACTTCCCACGCCATTTCCCGCTTTTCTGCAGCCTGGTGTGGCTCACAATCCGGGCTGATTTCGCCCAGTGCCGCCTCGATCCCAACCGTCGCGACCTGCTTTTTGCGTCGGATGCGGTCGCACTGCTTGAACACGATGCGTCGCAGCCAACCTGGAAATGCCAGCGGTTCCTGCAGAGCCGACAGGCAAACGAATGCTTCACAAAACGCTTCCTGGGCCGCGTCCTGCGCGAGGTGAAAGTCGCCCAGCAGGAAGTAGGCGTAAGCCACCGCCCGATCCTGAAACTGGCGAACTACTTCGTCGTAGGCGTCCGCGTCGCTGCTTTGGGCGCGGATAATGGGTTGCTTTAGCTCTTGCACTTGGAAGTTCCCCTCTCAGACATAGTCCCACCTTGAGGAGAAAAGGTGACTACATTCTCTAAAATACCCCGCGAAAGGTCTGGACACGCGAAGGGGCTTTCCAATTTCCGCTCTACTACGAGTTCACGATGAAACCAGGTAATCCCGGCACTCAATAGTCGTTACAACAGTCCGCCTGCCCCACTTCTCACATTTTGAATTTACAGGAAACTGCTCTCGTGAGCCTCACAACACAAGACAAACAAGCCCTGACGCAGTGGGGCATCCATCACGTCCAATCCTGCCTGCGGGCACCAGGTGGGGTTACCAATCGTCTTTTTGCTCAAGACAGAACATGGTGCCTTCTTTCGTGCGTATCGGGCCATGCCGCAAGGAAAGAATCAGTGGGGCACCATCATTCAACATGCCACTGCCATTGGTATCCCCACCCTCCTTCAACGGAGACCGGCATCTCCTGCCTCGACTGGAACGGTAACACTATGCCTTCTTTCCCTGGATCACCGACGAGCAAATCGAACGGGAAGATTTCGTCTGCACCAAGCCCGGGCCATGGCCTTTTCATAGCCGATATGGAGCAGCGTCTCGCGGCCTTCCTTTGCCTGACGCGCCCTACCAACTGGTGGCTCTTGAACCTGGCTCCGAAACAAAGCGGCGGCGGAAGTTGAAGAGCTGCTTGGCGTCGTCCGCGCTCTGCCCCACCACGGTGCCGAGGAAACTCTGGCGCTCTCCTATTTGCAAGGCCAACGGCAATGGGCTGGTCTCCGCCGCGCGACTTCATCCTCCAGTCCCGAATACCGTCTGCGCCTGATTCATGGGCGATTTTCAGACAGCAGCAGTATTCTTCTCCAACGGCTCTCCAGCGCGATCATCGATTGGGAACGACCGCGTTGCTCCGGCGGGGTGGGACATGGTGCGAACCTTTCACCTGATGTTCGAGCTGAATCCAGTCCTGTACCGAGCTTTTCTGGCGGGCTGCAAAGTGTTGCAAGCGGTCAGTGCATCCAGAACATGTTGTACCGCCCTCTGGAGAGGAACAGGACACATGCACCTGAGTTGCTTCGCGTCATCTATCTGGAGGGCAACGAGCAGGCGAGGCGCTTTTCGAGGCGGGGTGAATTCACCCTTTTGCAGAAAAGTGGAGAGAACTTCTCCCGCATTTGCCTCTCCAGTAGCGAGATTCTCCACGTCGCACCTCAAGTTGGCATGGGGTGCTTTCCCGTTTCGTGATTTGCCATTCATTGATTAATAGCGAGCACAGCATCACGCCTGTAGGCGTCAGCCAAATATGTGGACCGAAGGCTTTAGGTGCCGTAAACACTCTTTGGGATCGAAGGCTAATTCCTCGGCTTGCAAAGACGCTTCTCCATCCACCCGCTCGCAGAAGCAGGAGCGGTAGCCGTGCGCGCAAGCTCCTGCACCAGTTTGCTCGACTTTGAAAACAGTGCATCTCGATCGCAATCAGCAATGACATCGTGAACAATCTGGATATTGCCGCTGACTTCACCTTTCATCATGATGTAGCCCCGCAGGCGGCGATAAACATGGTGCGTTTGGTTTGCGCGGTGCAAAGCCGCTTCTCGATTGAGCCACGAATATCCAGACTTCACCCGTTTGGAAGTCTTGAAAAACGCCGCATACCAAGCCTTTATCGTCGTATTCGATTCAGCCAGAACATACTTCTGCTCGTTGGTTCATTAACGATTCTAGAATCTACCACACAAAACACGGTTGGTTGTCCCCTAATCTCAGCGACATCATCGAGCCAGACTTCAAACGAGGAATTGCAAGCGTTTCTTTGCGGCACCGTCATTTGGCGGCTTGCGCGAGGAGTGGGATGGTGTTCGCGAAATTCCGTTTCTGCTGGTGACGATCTTCTGCGAGCCTTCGTGGGTTCGGTGCGCGCTCTGGTTCTGCGCAACAACGAAGTTCTTCTCGTCCACTCCCTCATTGCCAATCTTGAGCGTGGGTGGTCGCTGCGGGCCGGGAGAAACGGTGGAAGACAACTGCGCGCGAGGTGGCCAGGAACGGGTTGGCGGGTGGCGTATGGGTGCTGTCGGCTTCATCCGCAAGCACCTCGACGAACAGCGCCCCGCTTGGGGACGCCCGGCACCCGATTTTATCGACCCGCTCTTTGTGGTCGAAGCGCAGCAGTTTGATGCAAGCTTGCTGGAGTCCCAAAACCCATGATGCGATTTTGTCCCCGTCGAGGATGTCCGAACAACTGGGCGTGGACGAGATCAGCACGCCTGCGAAGAAGCCTTTGAAAATCTAAGCGGCGAAAGGCTTATCAACGAAGGAGAAAAGATGAGCCAGTTGTCACCGCCGTGAGCCGGACGGCCACCCACACTTTCGGCAAACAGAACAATCGAATTCCGGCTCCTGCAAGGTTTAAGTCGAAGGTGACGCGCATCTGGGCGAACGGTCAGGCATCGCTCGCGCGTCACCCGCGACCCCACTCGGCAAATCTGCGCCAGGTGCATCTCATCCACGCCGAACTGCTGAGGAGTTACAGGCCGCGAGTTTGTCGTAGCGCGAAATGGGGGAAAATATCACCACGCGCGGTGTCGCCCTGCTCGACCTTCCCTACCAGGTGCTCGCTTACGCCGAGGAGACGGCGGTGGTTGAGGTAACGGGCCTGCACAACCCGTGCCTGCAGTTGGACCAATTCCAAACGGGCTTGATGGCGGCAGTTTTGGATCGGAACAACCGTGACAATCTGGTTCGAAGGCGGGTATCGCGGATGTTATTCTGGTGGTGGCGAGAGTCAGCAGCAGGCGTCCATCCGTATGGGTGCCGCCCCAGCCCGCACTGCCCTCTGGAGCCGGTGTGAGGCAGTGCTTTCCCGCTGCGTCTTGCCACCGCCAGCAAACTCCGAAACGCGCCCGTTAACGCAGCCTGGAACGGAAAACCACCACGGCCACACTGAGCCGTCTTCACGGTTTTAGTTTTTAGAGTACGGAGGTGCAGAGGTTGGCCGGATTGTATTGTTGCCTGCGTGCCTCGGGTACCCATCAGACCACCGAAGGTTTAAAATAATGAAAAAGTACATCCTCACTAAATCACTGATGGTGTTCTGGTGGATACCGAGCTCTGGTATTTTAAAGCTGGCGAACGCGCCCTGGCGGATATCGGCTTGACTTTGGACAGGATGAAAAGTACCTTCAGGACATAAGTCAGGGACTGGGCACATGGGTCAGGCAGAGCAGCAGGGTGATGAAGAGACCCTTAGCCTGCTGCGTGAGGCCGGGATGGTCAGCGTATCAGGAATATCTTCCAGGACCCGAAACCGTTGAGATAAGCGGGGTCGTGGAGACGCTTGCCGAACTGTCGAAATATGTCCGAATAGCCATCGTGGCGACTGCAAAACGCGTGTGGATTTTGAGGATTATCCATGAAAAACGTCAGATTAGGCAGTTCATGGATTTTGTTCTGGTTCGCGAAGACTACCAGCTCTCAAGCCACTTTTGGAACCCTACCTGACCGGCTTAGGACGCCCTCGGAGCTGCCAAAGAAAAGAGGTCTTGGTTGCTTGGAGGATTCGTCCAGAGGGCTTAAGCTCAGCCGTGGCTGCCCATTATCGACTGGTGTATTTGGTCTACAACGACTTTACAAAGGGAAATGACTTTTCTCAAGCTAAATATCGAATCGAATCTTTTGGCTGAATTGAAGGGCATCATCCTGAATGCGACCTAGAGCAGCACATTCGGCATACCGTCGACTTCGTTGCGAGATGTCGCCCACCGCCGTGCCAGTCTTTCCCACTACGCGCCGGACCGTTGCCAGAAAGGGTGCAACCATCAAACGCCTCTGCCCGCGCGGTCGCGCTACTTTTCATCCCAGTGCCGCGTCTTCACTTCTCGATGTGAAGCGCAGATTTCTCACGGATTCTCCAGCGTTTTCGCTTCAAGTCCGGCAATAACTTCCTCGCCTCGATGCTCCTTACTGGTGTGGTGCCATGTGCTCCATCTTGCGCACGCCGATAACGCTCGGTCCAACACGAACGCCGAATGCTCGCGCGTCCAGCCCAGCCCGTGCACCGCTCGCTTCCAGCGCGCCAGATCTCCACCGGCCCGTGCCCAGCAGCACAACGGACAGCTCGCCAGCCACACCCTTTTGGTGAAGACCGTTGCCTCACTTCACCAGGCTCATCCACTGAATCCACTGCATCCTGCGAGGCGCAAACAGGTCAGGCGTGGGGGTGGGCGCTTCGACTTCGGGAGCGTTCAGGCTTACGGTCGACGCGTGATGGAGCCAAACACCGTCTCGCTGGGTAGTTTTGGCGTGTGCGCTTTATGCCGACACGATTTTACCGGCGCGCGCCGCTTCCCAAGTGAAGCGACGTTGGCGACACTAAAGAACGCACCAAACCCCGCCAACAAAGCCCGTTTCTCCTTGAACTCGCTCCCTACTTCCCCCAGTTTCCGTTCGGCGCTCTACGGTGCGCGCACGCATGGCGAAATGGGTTACGCGCACGGCCTCAGCGTTCTGGCTCAGTCGCGGCGCATCGAGGCGCAAGGCGCGCGTTGGGTTGGACGCTGACCAGTATCGTGATCCTTTGGCTGACCGCGATGGGCGCGGCGCTGGCGTGGGCAGGCGAGCGCCGAGGACGCGATTGGGCTGACACCGGCGCGCTGTTGTGGACGGCATCATCTGGGTCGTCGCGTGGTTTATGAAACACGTGCGCGACAACGAATTGACGCGACGAAGTCATCAGGCCGCTTCGAGCCGCTTCAACTGCTGCCGCTTGCCTCGGCCAACGCGTGGCTGGGCGCGCCCAATTCGCTGGGGCTTGCTGCTGTGCACCACGATGTTACCGGTAGCGTCGCATGGGGCGTGGGCGGCGACTTGTTCGGTGGCGAAAGCCAGATTGCTCACCCTGGTCAGCCAGCTCAACCAGTGGAGCACGCCGTCCTGGTTGCCAACCGCGTGGCGCGTGCAGGCGCCTGAACCCGCACCGACCCGGCAAAGACGCGTTCAACTGGTGCGCAACATGAAAGCGCAATCCAAAGTCGGCGACGGTTTGGTGTTGCCGCGATCTGGTGGCAATCGCGCGCGCCAGCCTGGAGCGGCGGCCTCGGTTTGGTGGCGCGATTTGGTTGATAACGCAGTCCGGTATGGCTGGCGTTGCCATCGGCGTGGCGCGCGCTTATTGGCTCGGATTGCCGCCTCATGTGCGCGCGGCGAGCGACGAAATTTGGTTCCATTGGCCGCTCTTTCTGGTGCGTTGGCTGGGTGAGGCGCAACCGTTTTTCGGCTTTCGCCGCGCAGTACTGGTGTTCCTCCCGTTCTGGCTGGCAGGGCGACGATTCGCGTTTTGCGTTTGGCGGCGGTCGCGGGCCGCGAACAGTTCTGGACGAACGCGCGTTTCTCGTTATGGAAACGCGCGCAAACTCTTCAAAGCGCGCTGGGACTTTTGTTTGCTGGGCGTATTGTGGGCCCGAGCGCCATCGAAGGTGGGTGGATAGCCCTTTGGTTCGGCGCCCTGGCGAACGGGCCCAACACACACAATGACCGCATGGTGGATTCTCGCGATTGCGGCAGGCGCGCTCGCGACGACGGCGATGTGGCGCGCCTCGCTCGAACTCGGTCGGCGCGGTAACACTGCGCGCAATGAGCGCGCGCGACCAAACGCTGGCGGCGCGCGGTCTTGGTGTGGCACTGGCATTCTGGGCGATTTCGTGCCTGCTCGGCTGGCGCTCGCCGTTTAGCGCGTTGTGGCTGCAAATTTTGCCGGCGACTCTGGCGATGGCGACGGTCTGGATTGCGGCGCAGTATGCCAGCCACGCCGCGCAACGCCGCGCTGACGCGCTTGCGGCGTGGCATTTCGTCTGGTTTTGCGGCGGGCCAATTGGCGGCGCGCTGCTGTTGGTTTTGGCTGGTTCACAGCCAAATCGCGCCTGCGTGCTGTCGCTTTCGCCGTGGACATTGTGGCTGATGCTGCGCGATCCGGACGTCAGCGCCAATTCGCTGCGGTCGCGTGCGGCGCGCATGGTTTGAACTCCTCGTCGCTGACGCGCTGGCGTGGCGCCTGGGCCGCGACGGCATGAAGCAGCCGCAGCCGCGGCGACGGCTGGCGCGCAGGGCACCGAAGCAGGTGGAACCAGATCACACCGCAAATGGGACCCGTAAACGCGCCCGCGTTGCCAAAACCGCGCAAACCATCAGCCTGACGCGCCGTCCGTTGCCCCCGCCCGACCCGTGGACGGCGCGCCTGTTAAGCTGGCTCAACCGTTTCGACAATCCGGTATTAACCTCGAAGCGCCGCGCTTCTATAACTGGCAGCCCGAAGATTCATGAAGTTTGCTCCTTCTCAAACGTTGGTGTGAGCGTGCCGTTAATTATCTTGCCACTCCTCAACGCCGCGACTGGGTATTGGGATAACTCTGCATTCGCGGTATTTGTCGGCCTGATGCTACTGATTTCCGTGCGCCGCGATGCTGCTGGGCCTGGCGGTGTCTCACTGCTACGACCGCGACCATTCAGACGGCACTCGAGCTGCTGTTTCTGACACCGCGCACTTCGGACGAAATCGCGTAGGGCAGCCGGGCCGTTCGTAGGCGCGCGGCGTTGCTGGAGCATCGCGTGCCTGCCAATTTTACTGGTCGGCGCGGGGTTGTTGCCGACGGCAGGCAATCGCTGCATAGCGCCGCTTGTGGCAGAACGCTGTGGATTTGTCTGTTTACGCTACGCGGCATCGCAGCATCGCATTGGATAGCGCTAAAGAAACGTAAGATTGGCGTGACCAATGTTTTACCTGGTCGTCATTTCGCTCGTGATCGCGTTTTGCCTGCTGACCGAGTCTGTTGTTCCAGCGCGCCCAGCATGGGCACGCGCATGTCATCGCGGCAGCATTGCTTGCGGCGTTTACCTAATCGAGACGGCGTGTGTGTGGAAACGCGGCGTGGCTGCCGTTGCGGGCGGCGTTTAAACAGCGCGCCGGGTGCGAAATAAAGTTATGATGAGCGTAGTGGGGACAGCGAAACGCAGCAATGGTGTCTCCCCAACGGAGCATTTTCGGCTTGAGCATGAGGAGCATTATCCGGCGAGTTGGGGGCCATATTCGTCTTTGCTCAGTCCGGAACCACTCACTGTTCGAAAATTCCTCTTGGCCTGGTAGTTACAACTCGCGCCTTTGAACGAGGGGCGGTTTCTTCTTCCCCTACGCGCCATCATACGCACTTTCCGTTCTCCTCTTCCTTTTCGTCCAGACGCTCAAGCACATCGGCCCGCTGAACACCAGCATCATCAGCACTCCTCGAGCTGGGCAGGCCATGGGGGACACCGTCTTCAACGCTTAAACCGTTCTCTGGATGTGGGTCAGGTTTTAACGTGAAACTCCAATGGGGCCTGCGATTCCTCAGTTACTCAACAGGTGTTACAGCCCAAATTCCTACTGAACCAGAAGCCGAGCGGAGCGCCAGAACGAAATTGGAACTCAGAGTTTGATTTTGATGAGGTTCTGGTTCACATGACAGAGTAATCTACCGGAAAGACTTTGAACTGGTCTCCTGCCTTTAAATTGGTGCTTTGCCGGTCCCGTTATGCAGGTAGAGCAATACATCTTGAACGAGCTGCTCCTGGTAGTGCCCTCGGATCGGTCCAAAACGGTTTCCAGATTACGAACCAATAAGCTGCCTGAAGGCGCAACCGGCTTGTTTATCTCCCCCTCGCCAGTTTGGCTTAGCCTGGTTCAAAATCGGCCACGAGGTGTATCTGCCGAAAGCCCATTCCTCGATGTAAAATCGGAAAACCCTGTGACGCAGCTTTTGTTCTGATCGAAGATCAAGTTCGTCGTCCAAGATTTTCTCCAGGAGATCTGTCCCACTTGCTTTCACCCAGGTAGATCACAATCGCGAGAGAGAGGATGAAATCAAACTCGCCAAATGCGCGCTTGTGTCTCCGCCCCGCCGGCAAAGCTGGGTCGGAGATAGAACCGTGCAATCGTCCATACACCTGACGAATCCTCAAAGAAGACCAGAACTTGCACAGCTGGTTATGTAGCGCCCAAACGTGAGCGCATCCTCACCGTAGGCCAAAATGTCTCATGCATTTATGTTAGCGTGAAGTCAGGCCATGCGGCATTCGTTTCCGTCTTCATGGTGTGAACTGGTTTGCCTCCGTTGCCGCTACAAAAACCGCGGGCGCCACAATATTTCTCTTCCACCCCTTGACGCCCACTCATATCTACTACAAAATAGTTAATACAGAGGTTGAACCCATGACACCTAAAATTGGCGAGTTCGAGGAACTGCTGTATCAGCATCGCGAGCCTGAGAGAGGAAGCTTATGGAGTCCCCATCCGCGCTCGTTTGGAGGAAGCCGGACGCGGCGTCTCGGTAAACGCTCCCTCTACGTCACATTGGACCGTTTGCAAAGCAAGGGGCTGGTGAGCTCGCGCGAGGCGAGGCCACCGCCGAGCGCGGCGGGCAGGGCAAGAAAGTTCTACAGCTCACGGGCGAAGGGCGAGCCGCACTCGACGAAGCCGAAGCCGTCAGGTCCCGTGTGCGCGGCGGACTGACGCTGACACCACAAGCAACGCAAGGAGGATTAACATGGACAACTCAAGAGGATCGACAACTGAAGCTCGAGTTTCTGAATCTATGGATCAACCTGCGGACAATCCGGCTGAGTGCCTGTGCGGTAATACTACTCTGGTGGAACTCGTGGGAGTGCACCTGCCCGCCCGTGGAGTTTGGGCTTTTGACTCAGCGGTTAGCGATCTAAGATCTGGGGCGGGGCGCGCTTTGAGCAGGATGCAGTTCACAGCCTATGCCAACGATCTGGCCCGCAAGTATCTGTTACGACTACGAGATCGAGTATCAAAACTACCGTCCTGGGGAAGGGACCAGACAATGGTGAAAGCTGGGTTATCTCGTGGCAGAAAAAACCAGCTCCTGCCGATGCTACCGCGCTGCCAGCGTTACAATTTCCCCTCGACTGGTCCAGCGTAAAACCTCCGCGTGGCGCCACTTACCTGCTGGTGCCTCCTCCCGTCAGGTGCGCGAAACGGCTGTTGGTGACCTGGAAGAACAGTTCGAAAAAAGATTGTGCGCGGATCGGCCCGTTTTGGTCGCGCCTCACTTGCTGGGAGCAGGTCGCAATTTCGCTTTTAGATTGCCTGTGCCCGTCCGCTTGGGCAACGTTGAGCGGATGGACAGCTCTCAAGGGTTTCGTTCAGCGCTGACCAGCGCCCGTGATTTCATCGCCACTGTCGCCGACTACATCGCGAACTTCGTCAGAAGCCTTCGCCATTAAATAGTTTTTCCCGATGTGTCTATGACTTCTTTGCTTTCTATGTCAGCAAATACGTCCTCAACCCCGGTGCCCTTCTCTGCCTTGCCCTTTCCAACAGGTGACCAACTTGTTCCTTCACATCCTTCTTTGAGATTGGGTGAGAGGCCACTTTTACTGCATGCACTTCAAATTAGGGCACTTCTATTTCTCAATGCCCTTAAACCACCTCGGGTAGGTCTCCGTTCAGTTTCATGTAGCTGATCGTCACATCCGCAAACTGTTCAAGGTCCCGATCGTAAATGAACTCCTTTTTGATTGGAATCTGATTGAGCAGGTTCTCTACTTTCGTTGCAGTCTTTCGCTGCTCTGGAGAATTATTTTTGGGTGTCCCTAGTAAAAAGAACAGCTGTGCTAAGTCGGGATTATTATCTAGAGCATGCCCGACGCCAAGCCAACGAGCTGCTTTCATTTGAGCGTAGTCGGCATCACTATAATCTAAAGTAAAAGGTTGAAATACATTGTAATGCCCATTCTTGTATGCATGGTCAAGCTTCACCTCAATTTGTGGCGTGACAATGCGGTGAGGTTTAATGAGAGATCGGGCTGATTCAGGCAAAAATCGCGAGAACTCGCCCCAAATATCTTCATCTGTCCTCCTGAGTCCCCGATGTGTGACGGATGGAAGGCGCTGTTTGCCTACAAAGGTTTGAAACGTTTGCTCCAACTCATCCTCTGCATTTTCTGTTATGCCGTAGCGCGCCAAGCTGTATTGATAACTCAAACCGTTGTCTGGCCAAATGATCCTCAACACATCCTCGGCTGTCTGTAAATTTCCAATAAGGCCAGATTGCTCAATATCAATAGGACTAAGCAACGGCGGTTGAGCAATACGCTTTAAATAGCTATTTCTAAGCGGCCTCAAATGATAGCAAAATTCCTCGATGGTCGCACGAAATTCTCGCGAGTCGAAACCTCGAAAAGTACGAGATAAATAGTCATATCGCGTTTCAAACTTAGCACCTATATACGATTGGGCAGGGCAGCAGACAAGAGCACCAATGTTAATACGCTCACCATAACCCGCATGAACATAAGACAAGATACTGTAAGAAAACTCGTCTAATTTCATTGCAAACTCTCCCGTAGGATTTGACAAAACTGGACCGATTTCTCACTGGCTTCCAACAAATAATCAAAAACGGCGCTCTGTAGTGAAAGCCATTCTGGAGGGAAAGTTTTAATCATTTCCACCAACATCCCCTCACTCAGGCTGGCGAGTTTATTCTCGAAATCTTCCCAATTCGGGGGAGTTTTCTTAAGACAATCATAAAAAACGTGAGTTTTGGCACAGTTAGTCTTTGACACCTCACAGGCCCGAAGAGCTCCAACCATACAAAAGGACAGACCGAAATCATACGCCAAAAGCGAATTTTGGTACTTCGCGTAGTTCGGGTTGGTAGCCTTGCGATCACCATTCATAACCAACATATCGAACCCGAAAATTGAACCGGCTTGTGCTACGGTTTCCGATTCCCAATCGTCCACGGTTTTTACCGACCGATAATTTAGGTCAAAGACTTTCGTACCGAATCCGTGACCAGGTCGGAGCGATATATTTTCTCGAGCCAACATTTTATTAGCCGTCAAGACGAATCCAGTTGATAAAGTTATGATCGCAGGTTCTGGAGTTGGAACTCCGAAATATCGAGCGAGGCAGATTCCCAACGCCTCACAAAAAAGATCTTTTCCCGTGTCGAAGGGTTGTCGCTGGTCTTTACCACGAACTCGTCTGAGCACCCGGGAGATCTCCCATCAACGCATTTACATAGGATCCTGAGAGGACGCCTCGTCCCCACAGGCATAATTTGATCAAATCTGCGCGCGTCCCAAAGTTCCATTTGCACTTAATTCCTGGGAATCAACCTACTTCTCAATATATCAGGATAGAGAGACCACGCCTTATGAAGCGTGGTAGTGGACGGCCTCGGCCACGCAGCGTGCTTGGCCATGTGGCCACAAGGTCGGATGTGGTCGCAAGCGCACTTGTATTTGGGCATGTGTTGTCGCAAAAAAGCACTGACTTCGTAGGCGTCGCACCAAAAGCAAAACTGTCACTATTGGCCGATATTTAGGTGCGCCAGTGCGCCTTTTTCCAAGTTTCAATGCCTTGGAGTAGATCTACAAGTTGAATTGGAGCCATACCCAAACCCATTTCATCGACGCCGGAGAGTTGGCGCTCTAACTGGCGTATTAAATCCGAGTTTTCGCGGCCCGATTCCAGTGTTTCCAGACACAACGCCAAAATTACTCCACGTTGAATTTTGGAGGCAATGCTCGTCGAGGACAAATAGCACTGTTTTAACCACTCGTGCACAAAGACAAACAGCGGATTGGGGATGGCATAGCGGTCAACTGCGGTTGGCGAAAGACGGCTTTCACTGAGCCGCTGACCTTCCAAGCGTCGCGATCCAACAGCCATAGAGAAAATTCTGCTTCGAGGGTGGGTGAAGCGGTAGTTCCAAATGTTCGGCGGTCTGGATTACGATAAGTATCTTGAGAGTAATTTTCCCAGCTGGGAAATTCTACTAACACGGTGGCATATCTGCAAGGGCCCGGCCTGAAGCTCAAGGAACAAAACCCCCTTCAATCCTCGAACCAAAACAGCATCATCGCAATACAAAGGGAGTTTCTGTTCTTAGGCCAATAAGAATTGAGTCCATTGTTGTATCGCCTAATAGTCGCGCAAGCGTTTAACGTTCCTCCCGCAGGCGCGGTGAATGAGGTTATCAGCTCAACGTGATCTTCAAAGAGCTGAATTTTTTCCAGCATATCTAATCAATTCCCATTGTTCTGCCTCAGTAAGGGTTGTTAGCCTATTTGACTGCCCTCGCTCCTCATGTTTTTCGTTTCGCGATGAAGGCGCTCAATATAAGCCTTCAGGGACAAGGGCGCGACAAACTTCAAGATATTTTCGAGGCAAGAGGAGCGACGAGCACACACCAGACACGTGGCCTTCATGCAATCTACAACGACAGTCAGGCCGTTGATGAAAGTGTCTGCCTTGTGGTTCCGGCAACCAGAGCCGTCGGTGGAAACCGCAGCCTCAAATTCACTGCCGCGAAGCGCATCGCGGTTAAGCCAAATCGGGGTCGCGCGCACTAACCTAAATCAAACAGCGAAACTAGCGCTTGTTCCCATGAACCAAACGGCAATTCCCAATTTCGGTATGCGTCTGAATTGCATATCTCCCTTTGCGATGCGCTGAAGGAGTTGTTCTAAATCGCCAAAGCCTTCGCCGATGTTCATCGAAACAACCGGCGGTTTATCGGAAAAAGCTCCTGAGAGCGCATCGAAATCTCCTGAAAAGTGGCAACGTAGGGATGTAGAATACCAACCACACGATAACGCTTTTGGGGTTGACCAAAGAGAGTCGGGGCTCAAAGTAGTCGCCGGTTTGGAGCTTCAGCAGTTCTTGAGCTAAAGAGTCGTCGGGGGAAAGGAGACGGCGCGTGCGATCATGAGGTGCTTCGGGCGGATGGTGTAGGTCACCGATTCATCGTTCCAAAGACCATCGTTGCCGCTCGGATCCGGTTGTCCCTCGTCTTCTGACAAGCAGAATACTACACGGCACTGTCCCCGATTGGATTCTGTTAAAGCCCAAAATCTCTGCCCGCACGTCCGTTGTCCTCTTCCCCGTTCGTCCTTTGAAAAGGCCTTGAGTTGTATCCATGTAGACTTGGAAATAAAGGCGATGCGATTCTGAATTGCCAAATCAATTTGCCAGGCGCGGAAAGCAGAATCTGATGGCGTCTTTCCAACCCGAAGGCGCTATGCGTTTGAGCAAGACGGCGCAATGAATCAGCATCATCCTTAATGTCCTCGTAAATGATGCCGTCGAAGCCCGAGCATGAGCATGGGCAGGATCGTTATCTTGAATCTCCAGAAAAAACTGCGTTAAGGCGCACTTCGATATAACGCGGCGTCCGTTGCAAAATTTCGGCGAACAGCTCGCGAGCCTCTGGGCGTTTGCCCTGTAGGGAAATCAAGAGCAATGGCTTCAATGTGTGCGACTGAGGGATCGAAGGTGCCGTGTTGTCGAATTTCTTGCGCCAGTTGTAGAAGCCTCGGCGGAGCGATTGGCATGGTAGAGCGCGTACACATCAAGGTTGCGGAAGTAATCCTGTGCCGGATTGTGCCAGAGGCAACGAAGCCGTTAAATTCGCCTGTTTCCTAGCGTCAGCAGCCTACGTGTATCGGTTCGCCGCGTAGTAAATCTCGCCCAGCCGCAGAAAAAGTCCCTGACGTTCAGCATCGCTACCATCGAGCGTCAGGGCATGCTGTATTGTTTCTATAGCCTTTTCCGAATTGTCGCGCAGAAAATAGTCATAGGCCCGAATAGAAAGAGTCGAGGGCGAGTTAGGACAAGCCGCTTCCAATCTTTCCAACGTTGCTGCGATGGCTGACTCATCCTTTCGCGCGCGGTGAGTCTGAAGCAACATCTCAGCGACCAAGAAGCTGCCGTGGTCACCATTTTCTGGATGCCAAAGCGATTCCAAACGCGCCGATGCCTCGTCCCAGTTGCCGACCTTTTGGTAACAATGGGCCAAAGCCATCGCGCTTTCCTCACGCAACTGAGCGTCCGTAATACCTTCCAGATCTTCGATGGCTTTGGGGTATTCACCGGTTTTCATACTAATCAGACCGCGTGTGTAAGTGGCGAAATCTCGGTTATAGGCATTGGGGGAACCGTAAAGCACGAGATGGCAATCGTCGAGGGCACCTGAATAATCCTCGCGCCCATTACGAAGGGCGGCTCGATTGCAAAGGAAGCGGTGATACTGCAGTGGACTTGGACGATTGTGCAGCAGATCAATGGCGTGAGTAAGCGCCACTTCCGCCTCGTCAAGACGGGCCATCTCATCTTCACTAAACTCATTCGCACCAGCCCTGACTGCGCGCCGGAATTTCTGGAATACGGCATCGGAGAGATTGTCTAGAGCCGCAATATGGTCGGTTTTTTTGACGAGGGCCTGTTTGGCGTAACTGTAGGCTAAATCGAAGTTGCCTTGGTAGTTCTCGACGTGGGACAACGTGGATAATCCCCACTCCGATTCTAAAAACCAGGCGTTTGCCTGCAAAAACGGCTCAACCTTATCCGTTTCGCCGGTTTGCGCCCAGACCTGCACCAAAATCATTGCTGCGTTGAGATTGTCGTTTTGTAGGGCGAGAGCTTTTTGAGCCAAATCCAGGGCACGTGGCCAGTCACTCTTAAGGAAAGCTGCGGCGGCGGCATTGGAAAGGCAACGCACTTCGTCGGGCGCTAACCGCAGCGCCTCGTCCATTTCGCGCGCCGCCGTTTCGCTATCATCCAGAACAAACGCACATTTCCCGGCGACGGTCGCCGCACGCACGCGCAAACCTACGGAAAGCGATCCAAAATCGCTACTCTGGCGCACCTCTCGAATCAATTCCTGCGCGGCGTGAATTTGAGAAATCTGAACGCTTTCGCTCCACCGTTCGGCGCGCTCGATGTTATCGGCCCATCGAACGTCCGAAGCGGGAGATGGCAAAACTGCAGGTGGAACAGAAAGATTGACGACGGCCTGAGAAAGCTGCGCGATAGTCTGGTCCCTTGCCTCCAACTGCACACTGAGTTCACTGATTTGTTGTGTTTGGACGGTCAGATCAGCACCAGACGCTTGCATTCCGCCGCGAATTTTGATGTGCCCAGAGGACTCCAGAGCATCATCAATAATCCCAATATTCCTGCTGCTTCCCGTCCAATCCCGGAACTGAAGCACGACAGGCGCCTGTTCCGTTTTTCCTTCCCGGCGCAAATCAGTGAAGCGCTGCACTAATGCTTGGGCTGTAGCCTCGAAGTCGGGGGGCCAGACATCTTCCGGTTCCTGATTCCACACTTTCAAGAGTTCGTCAAAGAACAGGCCGGTCCTTTGCGCGCTCAGGTTCAGCGCGAACTGGCCGAGAGCAGCGGCAAACAAGGAGAATTGTTCCGCTGAATATTGTGGTGCGGTTCGGGGCAAGGTGGAGGTTGGCAGCGATGTCTGCAAATTATGGACAGAGTTTGCACAGGTGTCGATAAAAAAAGCCTGTTGTTTAAGCGCAGCGAAGGTCGTGGTGCGCAATGTAAGTAACAAATCATCGAGGTCTAAGTTGCGACGGTTTAGGTCCTCCGCGTCGCAGGTAAAAAGGCGTCGTTTTCCGTCGGAAGTCACGACACCATGCCCGCTCCAAAACACCAGCAACAGGTCGGCTTGGATGTTGGACAGTCTGTCGGTGATGAATTGCTCGATATTCGACAACGTCGCTTCGTTTTGGCTGCCGACTCGCCCTTGGAGCGCAGCATCGATTTCTGCGACGCTGGTGGCCAACGGAGAAACCAAAGTATGGATGTTCGAGGCGGGTATCTGCTGCTGATGCAAATACTCTACAAAGCGGACAACGTCGTGAGCAGGTCCAGATAGATTCCAGCTTTCTCCCGCATTATAAGCTTCCACCCCGACAAGCAGCGCATATGTATTAGAAGGCGAAATAGGCATAGTTAAAAATCCTGGCGCACTCTAAAGTCTATATTGCTCTTAGTTGAACTCTCGTGCAAATGCCAGAATTTTTTCCCAAACCCTGTCATTGGTCCAGTAGGCACTGTGGGATGCGGGGAACGGTTGCCCATTATCGACTGGATAATCGAAGACCTGCCCCGAAAACACCGGCGAAGCGAGGTAGCTTAGGAAGTCATTCGGGTCATAGATATTAAGCCAAGGCATATTTAGGGTCGTGGGCAAAGGGTGGGGGCCCCTGGAGCCTTGTTGAGGATCAAAAGGGAGGCTGGAAAGTGTGCCTATCTCATAGAGTAAAGGCGCCTGCGCCCCGACTGTAATCAAATGAGAAACTTCGGATATCTGCTCGCTTACGAGAAGATCGACTGCGATGATACCCCCTAGGCTGTGCGCTATCAAGATGACTTTGCCAGGATTCTCCGCGGTATTACCTTGCACAGCTTTTCGAATGGAGTCCTTCAAATATTGACGAAATGGTTCCGGCCGCGTTTGATAGAGCACAATGTCTGCGAGACCAGGAGTCATACTGAGAGAATACTGGCCGCGATTGTTCGCGATTTTATTCGTCCCCCACCCCTTGACGAGACCACTGGCTTTAGATTTCACCCAGTCAACAACCCCGGCCTCCCTACCACCAAATTCTGCGACCAATAATTCCACAATCTCGTCGCGGTTGTCCCCGTCGAGAGGGCAAAAGCCTGAAGAGCCAGTCGCAGCGTCGAACCGTTGCATGCTGCGCGCGAGAATCGCGCGGGCCACGGCCACCCGATAATCTGTGAGCGGGGCTG
>JAUJON010000099.1:4445-7822 GCA_030447595.1 Thermosynechococcaceae cyanobacterium YX3bin19 | reverse complement strand
GGAGCCAGAACATTCCCGGCATTGAAGTCAAACCGCCCGGACGAGTTACTCCCCCACCTAACCCAGACATTCTCAGGGAAATTAACCGCTTGTGGGAACGGGCTGGTTAAGCATTGCTTTCAAGCTTTTGTAGCTGCGTACGAATGGTCTCAATCCGTTGGCGATTAGCGCCGAGATCACTCTCTCCTAGGCGAGAGGCCGAGCGAGTATGAATCACGTTTTTGTCCCGATCCAGATAGAACTCAACGTCATCCACAAACCCAAGAATTTTACTGGTGAACTCGGCGTAAAAATAATCTTTAGCTGCTGAAACAATCCTGGTCCTGTCTGTACCTCGTACCAGGGATTTGAGATCAGCAAAAGCTTTGTCAGGATTAGTATTAAATGCTAAAGGGGCAATCGCATGGGTTTCATCCTGGTTTTGGCTTGACACGCAGTTTGGCGTATCAGGGCAGGGAGCGAGCTTGCCGTCGTGAATACCCAGGTTTGTCGGCGGCTTGCCGGTAAACATCTTTAATCCAAAAAGTCCTCCCTTAGGAGTTGCTGGAAATGGGACGTTCTGAGCCTCAGCCATTACAGGCAAAGTGTTTCCTAGCCAGCAGGCAACGGCTAATAGCAAGGAGAGGAAGACTGACAATCGCTTTTGCATAAAAATGCTCTACAGTGAAAGCTCTCAATGGGGCAATAACTTCGTGTAGCAATAGAAATACCAAGTTTGGTATGCTGCCAGCACCTATTGCAGGGTAGCGAGTTTTGGGTGGAACGAGCAACGAAGCCAGGGCTATTCTCGGGAGTTACAGCTTTGGAGCCATAAGATCCCCTTCACGATAGGGACGGAGATTTTAGCACCCCGCTGCCAATTTGCTGAACCTAGGTCGATAGCGTGCTAGCAACAGAGGGAAAGCATGCTACCGGAGCGACTCCCGCCATATCCAAAATTTCTGGAATTAAATCTTCTCGTTTAACCGCCATCATGTGTACTCCCTGGCAAAGCTGACGAGCCAACTGGACTTGTTCCGCCGCGATCGCCATGCCCTCTTGAAGTGGATCGCTGGCCTGGGCCAAGCGATCGATGGTGAACTGAGGAATATTCACCCCCGGCACACAGCGATTAATAAACTGGGCATTTTTGGCAGACTTTAGCAGAAAAATCCCGGCCAGGATCGGTTTGTTATATGCCGCAGCAATCTGGTCCATGAACTTTTCCAGCCGGTCAAAGTCAACAATCATCTGACTTTGGAAAAATTGCGCTCCTGCAGCAATCTTGCGCTCAAAGCGGCGCTGCAGCCCCGACCAGCTCGAAAGTTGTGGGTCAACAGCCGCTCCAGCCAGCAGTTGTGTCATGCCATCACTTAACGCTTGGTCATTACTATCAAAGCCGCGATTGAGTTTGTCAATCACTTGCAGAAGCCGCACTGACTCTAGATCAAACACGCTGCGGGCTTTAGAGTGATCGCCAGCCTTCATGGGGTCGCCTGTAAGGGCCAGGATGTTGCGAACTCCTAGAGCACTAGCACCCATTAGGTCTGCCTGCAGTGCTACCCGATTGCGATCGCGGCAGGCCATCTGGCACACAGGCTCAATCCCATGCTGCAGCAAGATTACCGAAGCAGCGAGAGAACTCATCCGTAAAACGGCCCGGCTACCGTCGGTGATATTTACAGCATGAGCTCGCCCTTTCAAGGCCAGCGCTTGTTTGACCATGTGAGCTGGATCACTCCCCTTGCAGGGCATTACTTCCGCTGTAATCAAAAACTCCCCAGAATGAATGGCCTGCTGCAAACGCGACGGCGGTTTGGGTTGATCCATTTGGAGAATGCTACCCAGTGCCGTAGCATGAGCATCCCCTTGAGACGTTGATGCTGGTGTGTTGCGATAGTTCATGCTGTTAGGTTTGGTGTTTCAACCGCTTCACCCAAGTTATCCGGAGAGCAGATCTGAATTACGCGCTTAGACGAAACACTATGCTTTTCTTCGTAAATTTTTACTGTATCACCCTAAAACTGCATGCCTGTCTAGAGCGGGGTAGAAAAGCCTAAAGCCTCACGGGCTTGTTTAAGGGTTGAGAACGCGATCGCGGCTGCTTTTTCCCGACCCTGCCGCAGCACTGACTCTAAATAGCTAGGTTCCTGAACAATAGCTTGATATCTATCCTGAATTGGTTTCAAAGCTGCAATTGTCACCTCGGTCAGCAGTGGCTTGAATTGACCCCAACCCATATCCTGGCATTCTGTGGCGATTGCTGCTTTGGACTTACCAGAGAGCAGCATGTAGAGAGTGAGCAAATTATCACACTCAGGACGAGCCGGATTATCAAAGGTCAAACCCCGAATCGGATCAGTTTTACATCGTTTAATCTTATTGCGAATTTGGTCTGGAGGGTCCAAAAGATTAATCCGGCTCAGTTCTGCAGGATCAGACTTTGACATCTTACGCGTTCCATCAAGCAAGCTCATCACCCGCGCTCCTGTGGGGCGAATCAGAGGTTCTGGGATTTTGAAAACTGGCTGTTTGGGACTTGCAAACTGGAAGTTAAACCGGGTGGCAATATCGCGGGTTAGTTCTAAATGCTGTTTCTGGTCTTCGCCAACTGGCACCAGATCTGGCTGGTACAACAGGATGTCGGCCGCCTGCAACACCGGATAGTTTAGCAGTCCAACGCTGACATTCTCTCCCTGTTTGATCGCTTTCTCTTTGAACTGAATCATGCGCTCCAGCCAATTGAGCGGCGTAATACAGTTAAACAGCCAGGTGAGTTCCGTATGTGCCGGTACATGGGATTGGACAAAAATCGTGGTGAATTCCAAATCAAGGCCACAAGCCAAGTACAAAGCGGCTAGCGTCCGAGTGTTCTCTGCGAGTCGCTTAGGGTTATGAGGAACAGTAATGGCATGTAAGTCTGCGATGAAGAAGTAGTTTTCGTAGTGGCTCTGCCCGTCGACCCAATTCCGAATCGCACCCAGATAATTGCCTAGATGAAGCTCACCTGTGGATTGAACGCCAGAAAGAACACGCTGCCTACCCATAGTTATCAACTGAAATATCTATACTGAGGGTAGCAGTTTGACCATTAATCCTCTTAAATCTTGCTCAACCCGAGTGCAGTGCTGTTCTTGGTTCCATAGAGGCAGGGTAGAAGGATATCTACCCTGCTTAACCAACTATTCCTTAACTAACTACTTCATTTCTACAGGAACTTTGATTCCTGATCCGGGTTGATCTCTGTCTGGCTGGAGGTCTTCTCCCTCAATAAAGGAACGCAACATCCATGCCATCTCTTCGTGCTGCTCCATGAGGCCGGTCAAGAAGTCGGCTGTCCCCTCGTCATGAAATTGATCGGAGCACTGGTCGACGTGATCTCTCAGGTTGCGAATGAT
>JAUJON010000099.1:0-4345 GCA_030447595.1 Thermosynechococcaceae cyanobacterium YX3bin19 | reverse complement strand
TGGTGCTTTTTCGTTTTAATCAGTAGTAAATAAGCATCGGCGATATCGCGGTTTAATAACTCGATGACGCCCTGACGCTGTTCTTCAGTTAGACCAATATTTAATTTACGCATTTTTTTTCTCCACGGTTTTGCCCTACTTACACTGCAACAAATCTACATAAATAGAGCATCAGTCCAAGGGGAGATTTAGGCTTTCTGCCACTTTTTCTGTAAAAATCGATCCTAATGACATGACCCTACGCAAGAGGCAAAACTACAGTGGCAGAACCCACAGCAGATTCCATGAAGTGGGCCAACGCCTTGTCAACCCGCCCTTCCCTAGAGGCAGCAGTTGATGAAGCCGTTCAAGAAGCCCAGGAGGGGTTGGGGGCTCCCGCCCATCTCGGACTCATTTTCATCTCTTCGACATTTGCCAGTGAATATCCCCGCCTGCTACCACTGCTAAGTGAACGCCTGTCGGTGCCTCACTTAGTTGGCTGTAGCGGTGGTGGTGTGATTGGCAGCCGCCCTCAGGAAGATACCCAGGAAATTGAGGATCAACCAGCTCTTTCCCTAACCCTGGCCCATCTACCAGGAGTTAATATTCATACGTTTTATCTCTCTACAGAACAATTACCCGACTTAGACAGTTCTCCAGATGCCTGGATTGATTTAATCGGTGTATCTGTTGTTGACCAGCCACAGTTTATTATTCTGGGCGATCCAATTCCCACTAAGATTAACGACCTGCTGGAAGGACTGGATTTTGCCTATCCTGGATCAGTCGTACTTGGAGGACTGGCAAGCACAGGCTCGTCAATGAGTGATACTGGTTTATTCTGCAACCAAGAACTCTATCGGGAGGGTTTTGTTGGCGTAGCGCTTAGTGGCAACATTGTGATTGAAACCATCGTGGCTCAAGGATGCCGTCCAGTGGGTCAAGCTTACCGAATTACAGAGGCAGAGCGGAATATTTTGCTGAAGGTGCAGCAACAAGGATCTATCCCTTCAGATCTATCATCGCCAATTCAAACTCCCCTGGAAGTGCTCCAAGATCTCGTTCAAGGCTTGGACGAACAAGACCAAAAGCTAGCCCAGCACTCTCTATTTGTGGGGATTGTCCGCGACGAGTTCAAGCAAGACGTGGAGCCGGGTGACTTCTTAATTCGGAGATTGCTGGGAATTGATCCACGCGTTGGCGCGATCGCAATCGGGGATAGAGTACGTCCGGGTCAACGCATTCAGTTTCACCTCCGCGACGCTCAAACCTCAGCAGAAGACTTGGAAGTCCTCTTAAGGCGCCATCAAAAAGCTGCTCAAGCCAAATCTGCCCCTGCTGGAGCCCTTTTATTCTCTTGCCTAGGGCGGGGAGAGGGGCTTTATGGTCATCCTAACTTTGACTCACAGCTGTTCAATCGCTATCTCAACAACATTCCCTTGAGCGGCTTCTTCTGCAACGGAGAGATTGGTCCAGTTGGCGGAGCAACTTTCCTCCATGGATACACCTCTGCCTTTGGGATTTTCCGGCCAGCTTAGACAAATAAATCCTTAGTCTAAACAGTGATGAAGCCTATGTCTCATTTATTCCCCTCATCAGGTATAGGAAATTGCTATTTCTGAGTGACTCATTAACCTAGTAATATCTATATATAGAAGAAGATCTCAACCTGCCCAATCTTCCTTCGGCAAGATAGAGTCAGAAGCCCACTGTCTAGAAATTGCCAGAAGTCTCAATACCGAATAATCTTAAATTTAGGGAAGGCCACTGTAGCAACAGCGACTATTTCATCCAGGGGTTCAGATAATGGTATCAACGCAAGGCGTACCAGTTGTCGGGCCGTGACAATCCGGGTTTAAGCTCGGAGATCATTTATCGTAGAGACAATTAATAGAGGGAACCGTAGATATGATCAGTAAGCCAGACAATGTGGTTCTAATTGGTGTTGCTGGGGACTCCGGGTGTGGTAAGTCCACATTCTTACGCCGACTGTCCGATCTTTTTGGCGAAGAACTGATGACAGTCATCTGTCTAGACGACTATCACAGTCTAGACCGCAAACAGCGTAAGGAGCAAAAGGTTACCGCTCTCAACCCTCAAGCGAATAACTTTGACCTAATGTACGAGCAAGTCAAGGCCCTCAAGGAAGGTCAAGGGATTGACAAGCCAATCTACAATCATGAAACTGGCATGATTGACCCCCCAGAGCGGGTTGAACCTACCCCAATCGTCGTGATCGAGGGCTTACACCCCTTGTATGACGAGCGAGTACGATCATTGCTTGACTTTAGTGTCTACCTAGATTTGAGTGACGAAGTCAAAGTTGCCTGGAAAATGCAGCGGGATATGGCGGAGCGGGGGCATACCTACGAAGATGTCATGGCCGCTATTAATTCTCGCAAACCAGACTTCACGGCCTACATTGACCCCCAAAAGGGACATGCAGATATTGTGCTGCAGATTTTGCCCACCCAACTGATTAAAAACGACGAGGAACGCAAAGTCCTGCGGGTTCGCATGATCCAGCGCGATAGCGATCGCTTTGAACCTGTTTACCTGTTTGATGAAGGCTCAACCATTCACTGGACACCGTGTGGACGCAAGTTGACCTGTTCCTATCCTGGAATCAGGATGTACTACGGCCCTGATGAGTACTACGGCCATAGTGTTTCTGTACTGGAAGTGGACGGTCAGTTTGATCGACTTGAAGAAGTCATTTACATCGAAAGCCACCTCAGCCAAACCTCTGCTCGATTCCACGGTGAAATGACGGAACTACTGCTGCAGCACCGGGACTACCCTGGTTCCAACAACGGCACAGGATTGTTCCAGGTCCTAACAGGTCTGAAAATGAGAGCGGCCTATGATCGTTTAACCGCCGACAAGGCTCAATTGAATAGCCGGGTCGCTGCGGTATAGCACCATCAGTCCAACTTTTACAGCACTTCTTCACAGCCGCTATACCCTAGCTTGGTAGCTGCTCTAGGGGCATCTTTTAAGACTATATAGTCGATTCTAGGGCCTACTATAGCCCAAGCGAGAGGGCAACACCCGCCCCTCGCTTTTTTGCGGTTGAAAATTTGGCTATCTGCTCACTAATAGACAATTTGTCTTTGGTATTCCTGTTCAGTCATCAGGTCTAGAGTGCTCTCTAATCGGTCTAAAAAAACAATTCCCTCTAGATGATCGTGCTCGTGCTGAAAGATTCTGGCAATAAAATCGGTTAATACTCGCTTTTGCTGGTGGCCCTGCCGGTTGGTGTACTCAACCTCTATCGATTTATATCTGGGGACCAGGCCGCGAATTCCCGGAATGCTTAAGCAGCCTTCCCAGTCTTTAACGACTTCCTCAGAACAAGCAGTGACGCTAGGATTAATCATTGCTGTAGGCTCCATTACAGGTGCATGGGGATACCTAGAATTGGGGCGGGAGGCAAGAATAAACAAGCGTTGAGCTACCGCGACTTGGGGTGCGGCAATGCCAACGCCATTCGCGGCCATTACCGTTGCAATCAGATCATCAACCAACGATTGAACGAGCGGGTCTTGAACATTAGCGATGGGTCGAGCTGGCTGGCGCAGTAAGGGATGCCCCAATTGAGTAATTTGCAGTACGGTAGCCATCATCAATTCCGCTTCAAGCTCTGAGTTATACCGATATTAGGGTAGATCTACCATGTATTCGCTAATTTAGGCTGGGCATACTTTAGAGAGCTAGGCAGCTTACTAAATATATGAACCTAAGCCTCCCCGAGAATGAACGGCCCCGTCCTCTACCCACCATTCTAGTGGTAGAGGACGATCCGGCGATGCAAAGGATGTTGTGTCAGGTAATAGCGCAAGAGGGCTGCCAAGTTTTAGCAGCAGCAGATGCAAAGCAGTGTCTAGTCATTTGTCAGCATCATCGTCCCGATGTGATTCTCTTAAATGCCATGCTGCCTGGAGTAGACGGCTTTACCTGTTGCGCTCAGCTACAAAGCAGTAGCAATCCTCCGCCTGTAGTCATGATTACTAGCTTTGACGACCTAGGAACAATTGAGCGCATTTTTCAGGTAGGCGCAATAGACTACATTATCAAGCCAATTCGCTTGGTGTTGCTGCGCCAGCGGCTCCGTCGGCTTCTACAAACCAATCAAGTGATGAAAGAATTGCGACAGCAAACGGAGCGGGAGCGTTTGCTCAAAGCAATGACCCTCAAGATTCACCAATCCCTAGACCTCAATCAAATTCTCAGTACCTCTGTAACGGAGTCTAGGTTGTTTCTCACCGTCGATCGCGTTGCACTTTATCAAATTAATCCTGGGCAGGGCGGTACCTTTGTGGTGGAGTCTGTAGGGCCCGGTTGGACCCCGGTTTTTGGGATACCC
>JAUJON010000098.1 GCA_030447595.1 Thermosynechococcaceae cyanobacterium YX3bin19 | reverse complement strand
ATTGTGATTGGTAGCCGTGGTCTAACTGGGCTAGACCGGATCTTAAAGCAATCGGTTAGCAGTCAGGTGGTTATAGATGCCCCTTGCTCAGTTTTAGTAGTCAAGCCCAATTAGTGATGGTGGCTATGAGAACAAAACCTATTCCTTAATGCTTCCGCTTCCGTAACTTTGCAAAAGCGGCTAAAAGCTGCCCTCTTAAAGCCCGGTTTGGGAATTCTAATTGCAGCTCAAACAGTAGCTTCAGTCTCTAGATGTAGGAATACAAGGTAGTACTCTTAAACCTTGGCTCAGTGGCTTGAAGCTTTAAACTAAATGCAACTTTGAAGCAGACAACAGATTATGGATAATCAGAAATGGCAACAGGTAGAGCTACTGATGCAGCCAGCGCTGATTCGTCTAATTGATAACATCCGCAAGCAGCTTGAGCGTTCTGACTGGTCTGGGACTTACCGAACAATTGAACATTGGCCGGAAGGTACAACCCCAGAAGTACAGGCAAAAGTCCTTCAGCTTCAGCAGCAACTTGAAGCAGCAACCCCAGAACAATCGGCTGAGCTTAGCTATGCTCTAGCTGATTTGCCTCAGCCAGAACTCATTTATCAACTTTGTCTCCAAAAGCAGGAGCAGCGATTTGAAGTAAGTCTTTGGGATCTCTGTTATGAAATATGTCTGTGCCGCTACAGCCCCGCTGCTGAACAACTCCTTGAGAAAGCTGAGGTAGATAGCACCCTCATTGATCAAACAGGTGAGATAGATTGGCATCGCCTGGATTCTAAGGCGCGTCAAACAGTCGAAAAATTATTCAAGCAGCTGGCAACGGCTCAAGCTTGAGCCGTTGTTTCCTCCAGTGGCCAAAAGGGAATACTAAACTTAATAAAGCAGGACAGTGCAGACTGCCAGTGCAATTAGCTTGGCTCTACTCTAATCTTTCAGTTAATTATCGTGAAAGTTTACAAGATAAAGCACTTATGGATAGGTTATCTGGGTAGCTTGAGCCTGTCTGGCTTATCCATGGCCTGGAACCCTGCCTATGGAGCTGAACGAATCTATCTTTCCTATGGGGCGTTTGAGCGATCTATTCCGATTGAAAATTTAGAAACCTACGCTAGGGAAGGCCGGATTACCGGGGATTTGAGAAGCTACAGCCGATACTTCAGTGACCAACAACTGGCTCAGCTAAGGGCGGGTCTTCGCACGCGTATTAGCTTAGATCCGGTTACTGTTTCGCAGTTTTTGTATAGTCCGATAGGAGAACAGTTACTCCAGCGTTTAGGAAAAATTATTCGGACTCCCTCACGACAGTCTGGTTTTTATGCAATCCGGTCTGCCCTGATTCTGGCAGCTAATGAACCAGAAGGACTTACTGCCTTGAACGTGCTGCACCAGTTTCCCACCCAGGGAATCCGCGTAGAGCTAACCCAAGCGCTTACTATCTTGAGAGAGGTGGAAAGATTAGTTGAGAAAACTGAGGTTGCAGTGAGTGCCTTGCGGAACCAGTCTCAAGTAAGCACTGGCATCAGGCCTGAGACAGATTCCCAGCTGCACAGGATGCAATTCCGAGGCCCTTTTTCTTGGCAGAAGGAAACGTTGAAGTTTGAAGACTCCAGTCGGGTTCGCCTAGAACTCAGCGGCAAGCCACGTACCTTTCTAGCCGATATTTATCTACCTAAAGCTGAACCTCGTCCCCTACCAATTATTGTCTTTTCTCATGGACTTGGCTCTGATCGCCTGACCTATGCTTACCTGGCTGAGCATCTAGCCTCGCACGGATTTGTTGTCGCAGTTCCAGAGCATTTGGGCAGTGGGGCTGGGCAGTTGGTTGCTCTCTTGAATGGTCAGGCTAGCGAGGTTGCCGAACCAACGGAGTTTATTGATCGTCCACTGGATGTTAAGTTCCTACTTGATGAGCTAGAGCGGCGATCTCAGTCTGACCCCATCTACTTCAACCGCCTCAACCTCCGACAAGTCGGTGTGATTGGTCATTCCTTTGGCGGTTATACAGCCCTAGCTTTAGCCGGAGCGAAGCTCAACTTTGAGCAACTACAAAGAGACTGTGGCGACAATCTGGACCGCACGCTGAATGTGTCCTTACTCCTGCAGTGTCGAGCCCTAACTCTACCCAAACGTAACTATGCCCTATCTGACCCTCGTGTCAAGGCAGCAATTGCTATCAACCCGATCGATAGCAGCGTGTTTGGGCAGCCTGGCCTGAGTCAAATTAAGATACCGACTATGCTAATTGCCGGAAGTGCTGATACCGTTGCACCAGCTCTACCAGAGCAAATTGAACCCTTCACCTGGTTAACTAACCCGCAAAAGTATTTAGTGGTTATTGAAGGCGGAACACATTTCTCGACAACTGGGGAAACATCCCTGAGTACGGGTGTGCTTCCAGTACCACCAGTACTAATCGGACAAGCCACTGGTCTAGCTCGGCGTTATCTAAACGCGCTAAGTGTTACTTTTTCCAAAACCTACGTCACAGGTCAAAAGGATTACGCTCGATATCTCAGCCCTAACTATACTACGGCAATCAGCCAGGAACCGTTAAGGCTAAGTATCAGACAAGCGCTAACCCCAGTAGAACTTCAAACATTGCTTGATGGTGATGTTTCTTTCCAAAACTGAGAATTCTAGTACAGTTGAGCCGTCTCTAAAAGTACCAGCTCAAGAAGTGGTCCATCTGGACTAACGAGCGCGGGTCAATGAATTGATAATGAAAATATGGATAGGCACTTGACAAAAGACAAAGTGCTATTCCAACTTTACCTAGCAAGCTGTCTCCCTATGGCAGTAACCCAAAGGAGAAACTAAGGAGTCATGAAACTAAAAATTCTAGCTGCCGTTACACTACTGACCATGCTAGGCTTGTCAACCTCGGTAAGAGCTGAAAACCCTAAACACATTAAGCAACTTTTGGCAACAAAGCAGTGTCAAGGTTGCGATCTGAAGGGAGCAGAATTAACTGGTGCTGATCTAAGCGGTGCTAACTTAATTGGCGCCAACCTCAGCGGTGCTAATCTACGGAGTGCCAACCTCAGCGGTGCCAGCTTGATAGGAGCAAAGCTATTCCGTACTGACTTAAGTAAAGCCAAACTCGATAACGCTAACCTCAGCGGTGCCCAACTGCAGGGTGCCAAACTCAATAGCGCTAATCTAACAGACGCTAACCTGAACGGCGTTCAGATAAAAGGCGTTGATCTGAGTGGAGCCACCCTGCCAGATGGATTAACTAATTCCCCATGAGCTAGTTAACAATGCTGTTCAGCTTTGAGGGTTGAGCACCAAGGTAACCAGGTAAAGATTGCTGCAAGCGATCGCCGTAGAGCGATAAAGCATTACCACCCAACAAAAGTTCTAAATGCTCCTGGTCGTAATTGGTCACGCCTGCCGCATCCTTCACACAGTCACGCAGAACGCCATCCCAGTGACCATAATCGCCTGAGAAACAAGCTAATCGCTTACCTACTTCACCCATCGCCAGTGGTAGATAGGCAGGACCGGGATCGTCGGATTCAAACGAAGTAAAGATTTGTCCCCGTTCAAAGTACTCTAGGGGGTCCCGATGACGCAGATCATAGTGTTCGTAGAGGCTGTCGTCCTCAATCTTTGCGGGATCATGCTGGGCATTCCACATTAAGTCAAAGAGATTTTTTGCCTTGCTGATGATATTGACATTGTTGCTGCCCCCCCGCTCTTGAATCATCAGCTTCGTGAACTCCATCAGGGAAGGCCGGTAGGGGTGTTTGGGGTCAAAGTCTCGGATCCGCTTTTCCCAATGTTCATGAAACGCATGGGCTAGGTCAGGTAGCCAGCCGCAGCCTCCTTCTAAAAAGCCGACTCGGAGACTGGGAAACTGCTCGAAAGCCCCATCAAAAACCATCCGGGCCAGAGCTAACTGCTGCTGGTTGCGCTGGACGAAGATGTGGGTGAGGACAAAAGTTTCAGTATGATCGGCTAGCCCTCCCACCATATAGGAACCGGGACCGCCATGAATGCCTAAACCAATGTTTAGATCTACAGCAGCTTGAAGAATGGGTCGAAAGTCGGGATGGCTCACTGATTTACAGGTGCGAACATCTGGGAATGCTGCCGGTGCTTTTGGATGGGGAATCGGTAAATTTGGAGCAACGGCGACGCTAATCATGCCCAGTTCATTGACGCAGCGGTACATCTCTGCCACTGCCGCATCCACATCCTGCAGGGGCAATACACCAATGGGTTTGAGGCGGTTATCATAACCCCGGCAGTCGTCGGCAATGTAGGTGTTGTAGGCTCGGCAGAGCGCGATCGCCAGGTCTTTGTCTAAGATGCTAGAGAAAATCAGGTTGAGGGTGCCGTAGATCACCTGAACGTCAACGCCTTCTTGGTCCATATGTTCAATTCGCACTCGATTGAACATTGCTCCTAGGGTGGTATCGGGATGCAGGTTGCGAAAGCCGCCTTTGCCCAGTCCCTGGGGTTGGGGAAACATTCGCATAAAATCGTTTTTGCCCGTTGCCGGGTTATAGTCAACAATTCGGGCTCGCTGGTCCCCCAAGTTATCGATCACTAGGCCAATGCGATCGCGGTACTCTGGCTCAATATAATCCCGCATCACTAGCGGGTTTTCTAGCTTATGGGCATCGGCATCAATGACCAGCAGATCTTGGTACATGAAATCTCCTTAAGGGGAACAGTTACAGACCGACATTCAGAATCACAGGTTAACGCGTTGACGATTAAAGTAATTCCAAACCTGGCGCAGGCCAAAAAGGTTTTCAAAGGACCACTGTAGCGAAGCCAGGATGGTAATGCCCGGATACTTGACAAAGGCGGGTTCATTTTTTTCAAAAAAGGCATGTCCGCCGAGGGCAAAAACTTGGGTAAAAATAAGACAAAGAAGGGTTAGCCGCCAGTCATAAAACAATAGGACTACCGCGGCGATCGCTAGCAGGTTAGTCACATGGTGTAGAAACTGGTTGATCGGGTTTTTATGACTAGCAACAAAGTGGGCTTTGGCCTCCTGAAAGTAGCTCACAGCGATTCTCCTGCAGTACAACCCAAGCGAAGGGAACGTAAAACATTGTGAAACGATAGCACAAGAACATTTATCAAGGCGATAATCACGGAAGTTGTTTGAACTGAATTAATCTCAGCCTAGCCGCGTTCGAGGTTCATTACCGGGACGCCCCTACCACCAGCGAAGTTTCCAGTATCCTGGCTCTGACTGGCTAAGTTCCGCTTCCCGTTAACCATTCCACCGACTTATAGGTGCCAAAGACGTGGTCCCACCAGTCTACGGCAAGACCAAAATTATGGTGCCACATATTGTATTTGTGATGGACATAGTGCACCGGCATCTTTAATCCAAAGCACTGGGTTAGGTTTTCATGCTGCAGTTGATGCGCGTAGGCAAGAAAAAGCCGCGTAAACAGCGCTCCCAAAAAACCAGCCAATACCTGCCTCTACGGAATAGAAAAACATTACCACCATCACCACCAGCACTGCCCTTAACGTAGTCCCGAAACTCCACAGGACGCCTTGACGCTCGTTGCGACGGTGATGATCCCGGTGGCGTCCGCAATTTGAGGTGAGACGTGCATCAGGCGATGTAGCCAGTATTCGACTAAACTCGCCAGGACAAAATCGCAAAACAAATGAGTCAATAACAAGAAGCTTCTCTACGGCAGGCATAGGTCTACTTCCATTCGCACTAACATTGATAATTCATTATCCCCCGCATTGCTGCTGATGGTAGCGGTTTTGCTCCTTAATTCGCAACTGCAACAGACAAACGAGCACTGACGGCGGTTGTAGAAAATTAGCTCTAGGTAGGCTCGGAGGATATGGACCAATGAAGTTTCCTAGAAGTCTTGCTAGGATGACAGTGAATTTAATTGGAGGCACAGGGATAGCAAATGTTTCTGGATGAACTCTCTCCTCTCTTTAGGAACTCATCGAACACCCTACAGCTTTCTTAGGCGGACTTACTTCTGGTCTTTACGACTGAGCCTTGCTGATGATCCGGTAAAGGCTGGTTGGATCAGCAATTGGGTACACCGCCTTACACCGCTGCAGATACTCAGGTGCCAAATGGTAGAAGTGGCGGTCCTCTCAGTCCATCAACATTGACTAACAGGATTAGTCTTGTATTTTTACCCGACAACTTAGACGACAACAATGTCGCCGACGTGGTTAGGAACGCCTCATTAGATAGGGTGGCGAACTGAATCCGTCGCTGGCTCCCTGTACCGTCTGCATCAAAGTACAAAGTACCCTCGCTTCTGCTATAGATGAACCGATCTTCGCGATCCTTTGCTCTAGAACCTAGGTAAAACTGATCAGCTGTAATTGCACCTAGTTTGAGTCCGCCTCCAAAGCCAGTGTCATCGACTTGAATCGCATCAGTGGCTGAGGAGAAATCTGTATTACGTCTACACCATCAGTTTTGTAGTTGAAAGTAATCTATCAGCACCTCTGCCACTTAGATTAGCCTGTCCTTGCCAAAGTTACCCGTTAGGCTATCATTACCATTGCCACCCATGAGGATGTCTCTGCCGTCGCCACCTCCAAGAGTGTCATTGCCACCAGAGCCAAGGGTGATCATTGCCACCAGAGCCAAATCGTCGGACCCGCCATCAAGAAGGTTATTGCCGTCATCGCCATAAGGTATCCTTGCCGATGAAACCATAAACTCCTTCCATACTAAAAGTTTGTCATTCCAGAAAACCGCTAGCAGTCCCAGCAGCCAGGTTAACAGTTACTCCTTCACTACTACTTCCATAACAGAGGGAATAATCGACTACATCAAAGCCACTCCCGCCGCTAAGGATTTCGTTATCCTCATGGCTAAAGAGGGTGTCATTGCCAGCCTTCCCATATAGAACTTGTTGTCTCCATCACCATCAAGTTCGTCATCGCCGTTCCCGCCATAGAATTTGTCAGCAGCATTTGGGTAGCCTCCTGAGTTATCGAGGAGGTGTCATTACCGTCTCCACCATAAACGCTGTCGCTGCCTGTCAAGGCAATGATGAAGTCATCGCCGTTCCCGCCATGGGTTGATCATTGCCATTCCCGCCATAAAGCCCATCATCGCCACCCAAACCTGAATTGTATCGTTGCCATCACTGCCAGTAAGTTCGTCATTACCATTCGTTCCAACGATATTCGTATTTGTATTCATATCTATTAATCCTTTAATCCTCACTGTATAAACTTGACGAAAAAACGTTTGCTTGTAGCGGGCTTGGCTAGAGTACTCTCTCAAGGCGGCTCCTTGAAGTACGGTTCTAAACAAGTAGAGTGTAGGTAGGATTAGTTCCCTCATCTGCTAGGGTATTTTCAGTACTGTAAGAACAAGTAGGTTGTTAGTTTTAAAAGACTTAGGTCTCGCCGGTTAAGTACTAAAGGTAGAACCAATCCTAAATCTGTAGAAAGATTGTGTTCCGCTCATGAAAATTAGACAACAGTGCTAATAAGCCAATAACTTGGTCCTTTAATCTATCAAGGTACCTGTAATAATCTGGCCGATCTACTGGCAGCTATCGTGGCTCACTCCGATTTAAGAATTGTCTCACTGATTCCCAGTGCAACTGAGATTGTCGCCGCGCTAGGTCTAATGGAGTTTCTTGTAGAGGCGTTGAATCGCATGAGTGTGACTATCCACTGGAAGTCAAGCAGCGGCCTGTTTGTACTCAACCCAATTTGGACTCGTCGGCTACTAGTCGCCAAATTCATGACGACAGTGTCACAGCGCTGCTTCAGTCTGCGCTAAGTATTTACCGGATTGATACCGCTAAGTTAGAGTTGCAGCCCACACATATTCTTACCCAAGCTCAGTGCGAGGTTTGTGCAGTTAACAGCAGATATAGAAAAACAGTTGGAAAGCTAACCCACGGTAATCCACAAGTAGTTTCCTTGCAGCCAATGGTGCTGGCTGATCTGTGGGATGACATGCAGCAGGTAAACCCATGCTTTAGAAGTGGATGGAACGGCTGCAATCGCCAATCTGCAGGTACGTGTAGAACAGTACCATCAACAAACACAATCTGCCTCCAGTTATCACCGTTGCCGGTGGTGGACTGAACCGCTGATGGTTGCTGGTAATTGGGTACCGGAGTTGGTAGCCCTGGCTGGTGGTCGAGATCTGCTAGGCAGGGTGGGCAAGCACTCCTGGCAGGTGGTCAGCACTGCTAGAAGCTAATCCAGAGGTCATTATTTTATGCCCTGCGGAGTTTGATCTACACCGCACTCGTCGAGAAAGCTCTAAGGCTAATTCAGCAATCTGGATGGCAAAACTTGCGGGCAGTCCGTTCTGGCAAGGTTTACTTCACCGACGGGAACCAGTATTTCAATCGTCCCGGCCCCCGGTTAGTAGACTCTCTAGAGATTCTAGCGGAAATTTTACACCCCTTGTCATTTTGGTTTTGAGAGAATTGGCTGGGAGCAGTTTTCACTCTTCACCATTTTAAGAGACAATAAAATCTGCTCTTAAAAATGGAGCTCTTTAGATTCTTCTGAGTCATTAGCTGTACCTCCGTCAATTCAAAGTAGAAGAACTCAATATCTTGGTTACGATACAGTGTCAAGACACAATCTTCCGAATATCCAGGCCGTTCTGTTCTTCAAAGACAGTACTTTAGCAGATGTAGAATCTTTCTTGAAGAGCATAGGCCAGAAGCGATCGCGTTTAATCGATGCTAAGATTCCTGGTGTCCAAGAGCCGTTACTGATGGCTTTTGGCCTGGAAGACAACCAGATAAATGCTGCTGGTCTTCTAGCCGTAGGGACGCGCAGGAAAGCCATTGCCGCGGCGGCTTACGTTGCTGAAACAGGGCGAAACTGGGTAGAAGCTTTGGAAATTGCCAGCACCGCTTTTGCCGAAGCAGATCAGTATTTGCAGCGAAAAGCAGACCATACACCCTTGATCAGTGCACTAGAGAAGTTCTCAAAGCCCTATCGATGAATGGGCTGAAGGTAGGAATTCTCTCCTCTGACACTACAGTTAATGTGGAAGATTTTGTCCAGAAATACCAACTTGCAACCTACGTTGAACTCCTGATGGGAACGGATGCTATTGCTTCCAAACTGATCCATAGCACTCTTTTACCAAGCCTGTGACACCTTGAGCGTGGCTCTGAGGCTACCCTGATGGTGGGAGACTCCCCGAACCCGACGTGGCGATGGCCCGTGCTGCTGGAGCTGGGCTGTATCGGCGTTACCTGGGGTTGGCAAGCACCACCTTCCTTAATAGATGCTGATATTACAATTAACCACCTAAATGAAATTCAAATCGTGAGTTAATCCTGTATGCCAGCCTAAAAAGAAGCTCTTCTTCCAGCTAGCCGTGAGTTGGCTAAAAAGTGCATAAAGCGCTTTAGGCTAGTTTGAAAAGTGACAAATGATATAATTTCAGGATTTATTTCGGATATCTTATCGTAAGTTTAACCAAAGAGAGGATTTTGCTTTGTCTCCGTCGCTACCTCTTCACTTCTGAATCAGTTACTGAGAAGGTCATCCAGATAAAATTTGTGATCAAGTTTCGGACACAATTCTGGACGCACTCCTTACCTGCGTCCTCATAGCCGAGGTTGCGGCTGAGGTCGTAGTCAACACAGGCGCTTAGTCCTAATCACCGGTGAAATTACCTCAAAAGCCCAGGTTAATTACGTGGACTTAGCACGGCGAAAAATCGCTGAATTGGCTATACCAATGCTGAAAATAGCTTTTCAGCCAATAGCTGCTCTATTCTAGTTGCCCTGGATGAGCAGTCGCGATATTGCTCAAGGTGTTGATGCTGCTCAAGAAAACCGTAGAACAGATCAGCGAACAGCTGGATGCTTATCGGTGCTGGCGATCAAGGGCTGATGTTCGGGTTTGCCTGCAATGAAACCCCAGAGTTGATGCCCTTGCCCATTAGCCTGGCCCACGGATCTCTCGCAAACATGCGCCGAAAGACAGAACGTTGCCCCTGCCTGGGGCCTGATGATGAAGCAAGGTTACCGTCGCCTATGAAGATGGTCAGCCTGTAGGCATCGACACCATTCTGATTTCAACCCAACACACACCAGCAATTAGTGGAATTAATAAGCAGGCTGCTGTCAAGCCAAGATTAGGCAAGATCTGTGGGCACTGGTTATCTGACCTCTGTTTGCTAACGCTGCCGTTAAACCGAGCGAGCAATCTCGGTTTCTGAATTAATCCCACAGGTAAAGTTTGTGATTGGTGGTCCTCCCGGAGACTCTGGCCTGACGGGGCGCAGATCATTGTCGACACCTATGGCGGCTACTCTCGCCACGGCGGCGGTGCTTTTTCCGGTAAAGATCCGGCGAAAGTAGATCGCAGTGCTGCCTATGCCTGTCGTTATGTTGCCAAAATATTGTTGCCGCTGGGCTCGCAGATAAGTGCGAGGTACAGATCAGTTATGCCATTGGCATTGGCCCGTCCAGTTAGCATTTCTGTAGAGACCTTTGGGACTGGGAAAGTGACTGGCGATCGCTTACTGGAGCTGATCAAGCAGCACTTTGAGCTGCGTCCGGCAGGGATGATTCAAGCGTTTGGCTTACGTCACCTGCAGCAGAGCGGGGGGCGGTTCTATCAAGACGTCGCGGCTTACGGCCACTTCGAGGGGTCGTTCCGATTTAGATCTACCGTGGGAACAAACTGATAAGGTTCGCTGCTACAAGAAGCTTTGTCTCAACCCTTTCAAGTCCTGTACCCATGGGTTAAGACGGTTTAGCAGTCAAGATGAAGTCGTTTAAGGGCTGTGATATATCCAGCCCCAAACGGTTTGCAGAGCAACCAAACATTCAAGTTGGCAATGATAATAACCTTGAACCAATCTAGGACTTTTAACCTATGGATCTTGATACTACTAGCTTGAAGTCACTTACTTCCGCCTTGCTGCCACTATCAGTAGACCGTGCTTGGGAGCAAAAATCATCGTGCCGACAAAGATTAGAGTTTGCAAGACCACAATGCAGCCACCAGTCGCACCGTCAATGTGGTAGCTAATGTAAGTCCCCATGACACTAGAGAACACCCCAACCGCAGCAATCAGCATCATATGGTCGAATCTATCTGTTAACAGATAGGCGGTCGCTCCAGGGTGACGAGCATGAACTACGACTAGAATAATTCCTACAGTCTGGAGTGCTGCCACAATCGTTAAGGAAAGTACTGATAGCAGGATATAGTAAAGCGCAACGGTATTCAAACCAATCGAGCGGGCATGGAGTTGGGTCAAAACTAAGAAAAAGCAGTAAATCTTTACGCAGCACCACGGGATCGTAACCAGCGTAATCGCCGCGATGAGCACACCGTCTGGATGATGTCCTGGTTAGAGATCCCCAGCACATTGCCAAAGAGAATGTGAGTCAAATCCACAGTACTTGTCGTTTTCGAGATCAGCACCAGACCAAAGGCAAGAACCCTGTAAGGGCAAGCCCGATGACCGTGTCTTCCTTGAATTCGGGTTTGGGACTTGATAAAACCGATGGCGAGGACTGAACTTACCCCAAAGACAAAAGCCCCAATCACTGAAGGGATATTCAGAATGTAGGCAGTACCACACCAGGCATCACAGCGTGAAACACATCCCCATTAGGCCCAACCCTTAAAGAGTCATGTAGCAGGACAAAACTGAACAGACAAGCCCCACCAAAGCACTGACTCCGATCGCCTTGACCATGAACTCGTACTGTAAGGGTGCCACAAACCACTGCCAAATTGATCAGTGTCCATTACATATTCTCATTAGGTGAGGGCTTGATTAATTGTTGGCTCAGGGGAGATCACTGAGCCTACCACCCGAGAAGGTACAGTGAGATTTTCTTCTGTGAATACTTCTACTGGTGGGTCCGTAAGCCAGAATGGTGCGGTTGATTAACACTACTTGGTCACAGAAAGTGGCAACCGAGGCAAGGTCATGAGTGGAGATCAAGATGGTGTGAGCCCAACTCCGCAACTCAATCAACAGTTCAATCATCGTTTTTTCCGTCTTGACATCTACCCCGGTAAAAGGTTCGTCTAACAGCATAACGGTTCCCTGTTAGGCTAAGGCGAGCGAGAAGGTGCGTTTCTTTTGCCGCCTGAGGATTCACCAATCTGGCGGTTTTGGAGGAATTCGGTCATTTGCACCCGCTCTAAACTCTCTCCCGCCACGATTCTGCGGTCAGTTGTACTAGGAATTCTTAGTACATTCCTTCATATCCCCGTACCGACCCATCATCACCACATCCCAGACACTCACAGGAAATTCCAATCCACTTCTTCTGATTGAGGAACATAATACCATATTCTTTTTGCACCAATCTGATGGGCATCCCGTTGATTAGCACCCGCCCAGTTGTTGGTTTGACAAAACCCATAATTGACTTAAGCAGCGTCGATTTACCGCTGCCATTCATTCCGACTAGCCGCCAATCGAGCCGGAGGCAGTAGAAAGATTAGCACCATGCAAGGCAGCCTTGCCGTTATAGGTAACTGTGACATTATCAACTTCAATACCGACCTCACGCATTACAATTCACCTCTAAAATTTTGAAAACCATCCTGAACTCCTAACGGCCCTGCAACCCCTTAACCAGGGTGTTGACGTTGTACTGCATTAATTTGAGATAAGTAGGCACAGGTCATTGACGGAGGAGAGGGAATCAACATAGAAAACCCCACCAAACTTGGCACCGACTTCCTCCTTTACTTGACGTTGGGCTTCATCGCTAACGGTGCTTTCACTGCAAAACGACGGGAATTTTGTTCTGCCGCACCGATTCAATCACCTTTTCGACCTGTTTAGGCGTAACTGCTGCTCTGAGTTGACAGCCCACAGATATAATTCCTTCAGCTTGTAATCGCGAGCCAGATAGGAGAATACACCTTCACAACTGACCATGTAGCGTTTGTTTGGGGGAATCACTGCCAGCTCCTTTCGCAGAATCTGATCGATGTCCTTAATTTTCTGACTGTAAGCTACGGCATTGGCATTGTAGGTAGCTGCATGCGGCAGGTCACAACTCAACTAGAGACTGCAGATAATTTTCCACATAGATCAGGGCATTTTGAGTGACATCCAAGCGTGGGGATTGGGATTTGCCCTTGTAAAGGTCTTCAGAAATATCAGCAGGTTGAACGCGCCCTCGCTTAGAGTTACATGGGGAACATTCTTGAGGTCACCGTAGAACTTCTGTGCCCAACGCTCTAGTCGAGACCGTTATCCAATATTAGGCTAGCTTTTTGGGCTCTGACTATATCCCTAGGGGTAGGTTGATATCCGTGAATCTCGGCCCCTGGTTTAGTCAGCGATTCGACAATTGCAGCGTCCCCGGCTACGTACAGACATCTCAGCAAGGACGGTAAACGTCGTGAGTATGACCTTTTTACCCTGTGTATTTGGGGTGCTTACGTTTCCCCCCTCAGTCGGGCTTGGCAGGATAGCTTGACCTGCGAATTGGAGAGGCGAGGACTACGCCTCATCAGAGTCTAGTAAACCCCGGCCCGGTTGCCCAAAACCGCTTTCTTAACAATGGCGATCGCCCAATTCGCCCCATTGCTTTCATATTGTTTTCATTACCAGGCGGAACAGAAATGCTACGGTCCGCTTCAGACGGTTGACCGAGATTTAGCTAAAGGAGCAGGCATTATTTTCACATTCTTTTCATAATTCCAACACTATAACTTAGAAAATAGCGAAGAGAATGAGAGTAGATACCTGCAAGCTGCAACATTTCTAAAGGCACTGGCTCAAACAGTTAGCGGTGGCTCGATTTTGTAGAAATCGAGCCACCGCCTATCTCAACGAAATCTCGGAGCTGCGATGCAGTTATATACAGGCGTGTGCTGTACGTCTCAAGGAATTGAGAAAAACTGTCGCCGTCCCTTTGGATCGCCACTGACATGAATCCAGGAGGGGTTACTGCGGGTTCCATACTCAAGGATAATCTGGTCAAATTTGCAATTTGACCTGACCCAGTTAGCAAATTCCAGCTTGCTCGCACTGCGGGGAATTACATCTGCAGCATATCCTTGCATATGGGCACTGGTAGTACTGCCACCCACCGCCCTGTTAAGGGCAGGACAACGATAACCGGAAGAGATCTGAAGTGGGCCCACTGCCTGTCGAGCTGGTTCCAGTATTTCTTGACAGAGGAAGCGAAGACGACTAATCACTGCTTCAGGGGGTGTGTTGTTAATTCCGTGACGAGTTGCTGTTTGAGATGTTATAAACTCCCAGAGTTTAAAGTGCTCTGATAGATGTGTACTGTCAAACGCTGCACTTGTTGGGTTAGAGTCCTCAGAAGCCTCTAGCTTTTGAGGACTGCCATCTTTCAAAACCTGAATATGCTGAGCGTGACCGTACCAGTTAAAAACCCCATCTATTGGTGATGATAGTTCGAATAGAATATGGTCATCTTCTTGCTTAAACCAGCTAATCTCAAAGGTTTGCTCTACTGTCGTCGATATTTTGTCGCCGTCTGGCAACTCTGTCGCTTGCTTGGTAGAACGCTTGAGATAAGTTTCTTGAGCAATTCTAATGATTTGGCCCATAACTGTAAAACCCGCAAAATGTTCTTTAAAACCTCTAGTGCCAGACCGTGGGACTACGCCGTGTCAGATAGCACAGATAACGCCAGCGTAGCTTCGAGAATTGGGGCTAGCAACGGGGTGAGAGTGCCCGTGTGTTAGACAAGGCTGCGGTTTTCAGGAACTTTTGCTAGAAGGATAGGAACTGATATTGGCACAATGCCGTGACCTAACTACCAGTTCAGCAGTTTTCTACTTGTATAGAAGGTAGAGGAGGATCTCTATTTTGTCTGGTTGACAAATGCTGGTGAGGTCGATTGGGCAACAGCTTGGTCTCTCACCGGCGATTCTCACATTGGCAGACAAAGCTCCTTGTGATAGCGTTAGGGATACCTTTAGGGAGAATTAGTCTGCGCTCTTTGCTGGAAGAGGCCTGTAGCCAGTTTCTTGCAAAAAACTCCACAGTTCGGTGAAGTACTGACGGCGATCGCTGCCTCGATAAGCTTGCTGTACCTGTTCCCAACCCTCTTGCTCTTGCCCCAGCAAGTACTTATCCGCCAGGTAGGCTGCCAGGGGACCCCTGCCATATTCAACTGTATCTTGGGCCCTCTTAGCGGCTAACTGCCACCAGGAGTAGGCATCACTATAAATTAGTTTGGGATAGCGCCGGGTGACATTCAGCATTTTTCCTTGACGGTACTGCCAAATTTGCAAGGGGAAGGCGGAACCTGCATAGCTACCAAAAGCGTAGGCAAAGCGGTCATCTCGACTGTCGAACTCCGGAACATCGTCCTTGTCAAGATTCTTGAGTTTATACCCGACATTTCCCCAGTCGTGCTTAAGGTAGACATACTGTTTCGTGGCCGGGTTGTAATGGTAAATCAGGGAGTAGGTGCAGCAGTGAGCTCCGCCCGTAAACAAGTCTAGAAGGACTTCTGGTTCTCGATCCCTATCTAAGTTTCGTACCTGAAAGGTTGCTACTTCATTCTCTTTAGCCCACTCCGTTTCTAGAGCTACTAAAGGCCAGGAGCCTTCGCTGTCTGGCAGCGGTTGATTTAGAAGGGTCTGGCCGGTTCGGGCTATCTTTAAGCGAAGATTACTGAATTGAGGAAACTCTGTGTTCTCTTGTTGGTAGGAAAGTTCAGCCCTAACATTGCCGGAAGAAATGGTTTTCGTTGCCGCGAGAGCCACAGGTGCTGAAAGAATCGCAGCACTGAGCAGACTTGTTGCAATCAAGAGTCTGCAGAAGTTGGAATGAATGGAAGGCATCATAATTAGGTTGTGCTTCTTGTATGAATTAAACAACAAAGGTTCAAGGCACGTGGTTCGCGATCGCTAGGTCAAAGACTTAGCTCAACAGATAAAAGCTAAATAGCTCTTAAGTGATAGTACTTTTGTGACCGCCCCTTCACCTCCGACGTTGGGCTAACCCAACCAGGTGATTACAGACTTCAACGAGATTTATGAAGTAGATTTTGCCCAACTGAATGTATGTTTATAACTACTGTCTCTTTGACCGCTATAACCGGCTTGTCGGTAGTCTGGCAGTATTATCTGACGAGCGTCCCCGATGGAGACCCGCTCAGTTTGGTTATGAGCTGTGAGGTTAGTTTCAGAGCTCCTGAGCAATAAGCGCAGATTGGAGAGCTGTCTGTACCTCAGTTAGAGGAATTAGGTGAAGCACTCCTAGATTTTTCAACTCCAGCAAAGTTAGTGGCCTGGTTCGAAAACTCCTCTAATCGCCCATTTAGTTTGATGAAGCAGGGATAACTATCTTTCAATTGGAGCGAAGATGCGATCTCAGCTCTACCTGTAAGCAATGGTGCTACTTAGGCTGGCTGCTAAGTGTTGTAATACCAAATATGGCGATCGCTAAACGCCGGTAGAAAAATAAATATTTGGCAGAACGGACG
>JAUJON010000097.1 GCA_030447595.1 Thermosynechococcaceae cyanobacterium YX3bin19 | reverse complement strand
CCCACGACTGTAGCGAAGGTGGGGTAGCGATCGCCTTCGCTGAGTCCTGCATCAGTGGACAACACGGGGCCACGATTCATCTGAATCTGCCTGCGGAATTAGGTGAAGCTGGTAGCTGGGATCATATCTTGTTTGGTGAAGGCGGTGGACGGATCTTGACTTCTGTTGCTCCTGAGCAGCAGCGGGCTTGGGAAGCTCACCTATCTACCTGCCTGGGAAATGACTGGCAGCAAATTGGCCAGGTGGGTGAGCCAAATTCCCCAATCAAGATTTTATCTGCTGATAACTTTTCCTTAATCAACGTTACGATGGAAAGCGTTGGTGATTGTTGGTACAACGCCCTTGAGCGCCGTTTGTCGAGTTAATGGCACCCTTTTTCAGGATGCTGCTGACTAAACTAAGCCCCAAGAGCCATACTGGTCAATCACTCAACTGGAGCGAATCCATCAAACCAAACTGGCCGAATTATCAGGAGTAAAGTCACTGCATGCATCCTAACTATTCCCGGTTATCGAGACAGTCATCTCAGAGTCAAGGTGGCGTCGTCGATCCAACGGTCAGTCAAGATTTAGACGGTTCCCTCGCTAGCGAAGGCAGGCCAGATAAACCAGAAGAAGCCTGCGGTGTCTTTGGGATCTATGCCCCGGGAGAAGATGTTGCCAAGCTGACCTATTTTGGGCTATTTGCCCTGCAGCACCGGGGGCAAGAGTCGGCGGGAATTACCACCTTTGAGGGCAACCAGGTATATCTTCACAAAGACATGGGCCTCGTCTCTCAAGTATTTAACGAAAACGTTCTCAAACAGCTTCCTGGCGATCTGGCAGTTGGGCACACCCGCTATTCCACCACCGGCTCTAGCCGAGTCGTCAACGCTCAACCGGCTGTTGTAAAGACCGATTTGGGAACCTTAGCCCTGGCTCACAACGGCAACTTGGTTAATACTACCCAACTGCGGCAGGAGTTACTGCAGGACAATTGTAACTTTTTAACCACAACCGACTCTGAAGCAATTGCGTTTGCGATCGCCCAGGAAGTCAATGCCGGTAAAGATTGGCCAGAAGGAACCATCGCAGCTTGCCAGCGTTGTCAAGGTGCATTTAGCCTGGTAGTAGGCACGCCTGCCGGTTTAATGGGGATTCGTGACCCCAATGGGATTCGCCCACTCGTCATTGGCACCTTAGGGGGAGACAAGGACACTTCCCGGCGATACGTGCTGGCCTCTGAAACCTGTGGCTTAGACATCATTGGTGCAGACTATCTCCGGGATGTTGAGCCGGGTGAGCTGGTTTGGATTACGGAAGAGGGCATGGCCTCCTTCCATTGGGCCAAGCAGCCCGCGCGTAAACTCTGCATCTTTGAGCTGATTTACTTTGCTCGACCGGATAGCCAGGTGCATGGAGAAAGCCTTTACAGCTACCGTCGGCGGTTGGGCCAACGTCTAGCCCAAGAATCCCCAGCAGAGGCCGATTTAGTCATTGCAGTACCAGATTCGGGTATCCCGGCAGCGATCGGGTTTTCTCAAGCCTCTGGCATTCCCTACGCAGAGGGGTTGATCAAAAATCGCTATGTAGGCCGCACCTTTATCCAGCCCACCCAGGCCATGCGAGAGTCTGGGATTCGCATGAAGTTAAATCCCCTCAAAGATGTACTGGTAGGAAAGCGAGTTCTGATTGTTGATGACTCGATTGTGCGAGGTACAACTAGCCGTAAGATTGTTAAGGCGCTACGGGATGCCGGAGCTACTGAGGTTCACATGCGGGTCTCTTCTCCTCCAGTAACCCACCCTTGCTTTTACGGCATTGATACTGATAGTCAAGAGCAACTCATTGCGGCCACGAAGTCTGTAGATGAAATTGCTACTCAAATCGGGGTGGACTCTCTGCATTTTCTCAGCTGGGCAGGAATGCTAGAGGCAACCCGGGAGGACCCCAATACTTTTTGTACAGCCTGTTTTACGGGAGACTACCCGGTTGAAGTGCCGGAACAAGTCAAGCGCTTTAAACTGATGCTGGAAAGTCCTGTTGGAGCCTAAACTTTAACTATGATTCACTAACACTTGGCTTGACAGCCTAAGCTGGGCCAAGGTACTCAGCTGTACAGGTGAGAAAATTTCGTAGATCGGGGTTAGGGTTGCCCGTGGTGCCAAATAATGGTGGCGGCCCCAAAAGGGCCTGCGGCTTGAATGCCGACTCTGGGGTTGCTGAGTATCCGAGATAAACTCGCTTGAACATCTCGGTGGTACAACTCTGTTCTTAGCCGAGCTAAGCTGGCCCAGATCGGTAAACTGCGGTTTTGCAAGTACTCGTCTACGTGGCTGGCTTCCCGCCAGGAAGTGGCATAGGCCAAGCGTTGACCAGAGGTTGTTCTCCTTGAGACCTGCCGTCGCAGGCGAGGACCGGGTACAACCTGAATAAGTTCAGGAGCATCATCTAAATCCATGCCAATAAAAGACATGTCAATCACGTCAACCTCTGTAGGCTCACCTGTCAACAACTGCGGGTGACGGGTTGGGGAGCCATCTCCCAGCAGCAGCATCTGCCAGGCCGGTGCTAGTTGACTAGTAACCCTGCTGGACCACCTCTCGTCCCCCTTGCCAGATTGGATTTAGCGCCTGCCAGGTTGGGGTACAGCAACAGGGTTTCTGCTTAGTATTTGGGCTCAAAGCTCTTTACAAATCTTTTCAGTCTATCTGCATCATAGTCAGTAAACGTGGCGGACGCAAAAGTTCTATTTGAGCTAACTACAGGCAATAGCAATTCTCCCTGTCCTCAAGTCTGGAGTTGCAATACTCCTCCGCGATGGCAGCGTTGGCTAAGGTCACCACCTGGAGCAGTTAACCTGTCTACTGTTCCTCAAAATGGCGGACGAGCACACCAGCCACCTGACAAAGGTTTATCTGGCACTGCCGCTGAACATAACAGGGACAGCCTGCGAACTAAACGGGGAGCAGAATTAAAGCACTTCCGGGCGATCTTGCACCGCACTGAGTCGTGAATAACATTACCAGCAGCTTAGTTTTTCTATAATCCTGGTAAAAAGCGCCTCAGTCTTCTGAGGCTACTTGATTTGCCTGAGCTGCTTCCAAGCTTGCTATCGGGTAGATGCTGCACGGTCAGGACCGAGCAAGGGCATGGTGGAGCACATAATTACCACACTACCCAAAAGCAACTCATTGAAACCGGAGTGACCTCGGCGGCCTATCACAATCAAATCAGCCTTCCAGCTATGGGCCAGCTGACAAATTGTCCGCCCTGGGCTGCCAGAATTCTGGGTAAACTCAGTACTGACCCCTGCAGCAGTAGCAGACTCTTGGTAGGAGCGCAGCAGTGCTAGACCACGCTCTTCCAAACGTCTCCCACTGCTCTTGATGAATCTCCAGAGTTCCCCAGATAACCCTGAAGAATATTCCCAGCTGGAGAATATTGGTACAGGTGGACTGCCCTTCTCTTCGGAACATGCAGCAGCATGAGGCTAGCCCCCAGTTGCCTTCGCGCGAGAAACAGCGCTTTGCAAAAACTCGCCTACCTATGGCAGAACTATCAATAGCTACTAAAACCTGATGAAACATGGTGATTCCAATGAGCTTCGCCGGGAAGTGCCAACTCGTTCTTCCAGACTCCAGTTGAGCTAGCCTGCTCCTAGGTCTGATAGCTACGGTTATAGGAAAACAATATGAGGAACTTGTGAGGAGATGTCTGGGATGCATTGCCAGTTGGCTTGAAACGTTAGACTGGCAGCTTTGGACCCTTCGCTCCAGGAAAACTCTATCAAAGCTAGGTGAAAAAACTCCCTGGATACCATTACTAAGAGTAGGCTCAATCGCCTTCTGGTGCTGCACTCAGGGCCAGGCTGCCCGGTCAGTTTGTCCTGCACCTCCAGCTGATAACCCTGCGGCCTTACAGCTCTAGCTAGGGCTAGAGTTAGGAATCGTAACAATGTATAACCTAATTCAAGAAGTTGTAAACAGTGAGGCAAAAGTCGCCCTACGACAACTACTCAGTGCGTTAAGGGCCTCGGACAAGCGATATTTTCTCAGAAATGAGATTCTGCAAGCTTTTGCAAATTACTGCTCCCAATTTCAAAAGCCAACCCATTTCTACCACTCTTCTGCTCTCGGCAAACTCATTCACTACACCCACGAACTGATTCTGGAAGATGAAAGTATCTGGCTACTGCTACGACCTTGGGTTGGGAGTCAACAAGTCTGGCAGCTAGCAGCGAATCTAAGCCATGGGGAACCGAGGGCACCACAAGCATTGTTAGAGGTCACGCCGACGCCAAGTGAACTGCTACCAACCCCGAATCTTGAGGTCGACTTCGGCCCCTTTTATGAAAGTTCCCCCAGCATCAGTGACCCGAAAACGTTGGTCAAGGTCTAGCGTTCCTCAACCATTTACTCTGTAGCCATAGTGTTGGCTGACGCTGACTATTGGCTAAAGTATTGTTTGATGTCTTGCACCGGCACCAGTTTGATAATACTCCCCTACTGATCGGCGATCGCCATCTCGCCGGTGCTGAGCTATGCCAACACTTAGAAGCAAGCACTCAGACTGCTGAGCCGGCATTCACCTGATGAACCCTACGAAAAAGTTTCATCTTGACTTTCAAGCACTGGGCTTTGAACCGGGTTGGGGCAACACGGCATCTCGTGTGCGAAACCCTGGAACTCTTTGATCGGCTGATTAGCGACCCAGAACCTGCTATCCTCGAAGCCTTTGTTTCCCGGATTCCCGCAGTTTTCGCATCGTGCTCGTCTCCGATTCACGGCTGGAGGTTGGTCAAGAGAGCGTCATCGGACGACCTGAAACCACAGGGCAGGTTGTCTATGTGCTAGAGCAAGCGCGCAACTTGGAAAAAGATTATACGAGGATATCAAACTCGGTGGTTTGGACCTGCTTGGCATTCAACCACAAGTCATCATTCCTCACCCGCCTGATTCCGAATTGTGAAGGGACGCTTTGTGCAACCAAAACTGGGAAAAAGTAGACGGCACTGCAAATACCTGGATTTTGCGCGTCCCTTTCCGAGCATTTGATTCTCAAGCCAGCCAGAACTGGCTACCCAAGGCTGAGATTTGCCTTACCTGGAAAGTTTTGCCATTGATGAAGGGGAATTGCTGGCACGATTGCAGGGACGCCCTAATTTAATCATTGGCAATTATACGGATGGCAATCTCGTTGCCTATCTTCTCGCCCGCCGCCTGAAAGTGACTCAGTGCAATATTGCCCACGTTTTGGAGAAATCTAAATATCTATTCAGCGATCTCTACTGGCAAGACTTTGAGGCCCAGTACCACTTCTCGGCACAATTTACCGCCGATTTGATCAGCATGAATGCGGCAGACTTCATCGTCACATCCTCCTACGAGGAAATTGTCGGCACACCGGAGACGATGGGACAGTATGAGTCGTACAAGTGTTTTACGCTGCCCCAGCTGTACCACGTAGTGGATGGCACTGATTTATTTAGCCCCAAGTTCAACCGAGTACCGCCGGGGGTCGATGAGCACACCTTCTTCCCCTACAGCGAAACAGAAAAGCGCAACCCCAGCGATCGCGCTCGGGTGCAAGACTTGCTCTTTCACCGGGAAGACCCCCAGATTCTCGGCTATCTAGATGATCCTCGCAAGCGACCGATTTTCGCGATCGCGCCTATCACTTTGATTAAGAACCTTACGGGCCTAGCCGAATGCTTTGGCAAAAGTCAATCGTTGCAAGCTCGTTGCAACCTGATCTTGGTAACCAGCAAGCTACAAGTGGCTGAAGCCATCAATTCAGAAGAAGCCGGGGAACTTGAGAAACTCCATCACCTGATTCATCACTATGATCTTCACAGGCACATTCGTTGGCTGGGGTTGCGCCTCCCCAGCCGTGACATGGGTGAAGCCTATCGCGTGATTGCGGATTGTCGCGGAGTTTTTGTTCACTTTGCCCGCTTTGAAGCCTTTGGACGAGTTATTCTGGAAGCGATGATCTCTGGTTTACCAACCTTTGCCACGCAATTTGGTGGGGCCTTAGAGATTATTCAAGATGGTAAGCATGGATTTGTGATCAATCCCACCGATTTAGCAGGAGCCGCTGAGAAAATTAGCAACTTCATTGACGAGTGTGATGCCGAGCCGCAATACTGGCAGGAAATGTCTCTACGAGGTAGCCAGCGAGCTCGGGACGAATACAACTGGCCGTTACATACCAAACAGCTGCTACTGCTCGCTAAAATCTATAGCTTCTGGAATTATGTTTACCGAGACAACCGTCAAATGCTGCTTCGCTACCTAGATGCTTTATTCTATTTAATCTATAAACCTAGAGCTGAGATAATTCTGGAACAGCATAATCGTTGATAGTGACCGTAATGCTGATAATCTACGCTTCCCTGAGTTCAAATTTCACTCCAACCTAGCTACAGTACCGATGCATACCACAGCTCACTCTCACCCTTTGAGCTACACCGACTGGACTTTAACCGAAACACAGTTTGACCCTGACCAGTTGCACGCGAGAGAAACTGTCTTCACCATCGGCAATGGCTACCTAGGTACGCGGGGCAGCTTCGAAGAGGGTTACCCCCGCGCCTTACCCGCAACCTTCATTCACGGGGCCTACGACGATGTGCCAATTGTTTACACAGAACTGGCTAACTGCCCAGACTGGTTGCCCCTGGTGGTGATTGTCAACGGCGATCGCTTCCGCCTGGACCAGGGTGAATGCCTTAGCTACGAACGGCAGCTTGATCTGCGTCGAGGTATCCTCAGTCGTTCTGTGCGCTGGCGTAGCCCTAGCGGCAAGACGTTAGACCTGCACTTTGAACGCTTTGCCAGCCTAGCAGACGAACATGTGCTGGGGCTGCGTTGTCAGATAACGCCCGTAGATTTCAGTGGGTTGGTCGAAGTTCAGGCGAGTATCAATGGCTATGCCGAAAATCAGGGATTTAATCATTGGGAAGGGCTAGATCAGGGCAAGACTAACCGAGGGGTTTGGTTACAGGTTCGCACCCGCAGCTCCCGGATTGAACTTGCCATGGCCTCCGGAATGAAAATCTCGGGGGCGGAAACCTCATTACAAGTCACCAGCGCTCCCGGCTATCCGACGTTGACGGCAGCATTTTGGGCTGCCCCAGATCAAACTGTAACGGTGGAAAATATTGTTACCGTTTTTACCTCGCGGGAAGGGGTAACGCCTGTGGAGGCGGCTCAAGCAAAGCTTGCGGAATTGCCTACTTATACTGCACTGCGTCAGGCTCACGAGCAGGCGTGGAGCCAGGCCTGGCAAAAAAGCGATATTGTAATTGAGGGCGACAGTAGAGCCCAACTGGCGGTTCGCTACAATCTCTTTCAGCTGCTCATCAGTGCCCCACGTCATGATGACAGGGTGAGTGTTCCGGCTAAAACCCTCTCAGGATTTGGCTACCGCGGTCACATTTTTTGGGATACGGAAATTTTCATCCTGCCCTTCTTTACCTTTACCCGTCCAGCTCTAGCCCGTAACTTACTCACCTATCGCTATCACACTCTAAGTGGGGCGCGGCGTAAGGCATCTCATGCTGGGTATCGAGGCGCCATGTACGCTTGGGAAAGCGCCAACACCGGAGATGAGGTAACGCCTCGTTGGTCGCTGCCCCACGATCCTTACGCTGAAGATGTGAGAATTTGGTGCAGCGATCGGGAAATCCACATCAGTGCCGACGTGGCCTACGCCGCCTGGTACTACTGGTATATGACAGGCGATGACCTATGGATGCGGGACTATGGCGCTGAGATTATCCTCGATACCGCTATATTCTGGGGTAGCCGGGTCGAGTGGAATACTAAGCAAGAACGCTACGAGATTCGCTCAGTCATTGGCGCAGATGAATACCATGAGTATGTCAATAACAATGCCTTTACCAACCGGATGGTGCAATGGCATCTGGAAAAGGCAATTTCGCTCTATGACTGGCTTGACAGTAGTTTTCCCGATCGCTTCGCCGAGCTGAAACAGAAACTCAAACTGACCTCGGAGCGGCGATCGCGCTGGCAAGACATTGTCACGAATCTCTGGATTCCCTACGACCCTGCCACCGGGCTCATCGAGCAGTTTGAGGGATTTTTTGAGTTAGAAGATATTAATCTGCAGGACTACGAACCGCGCATCCGCTCGATGCAAGCCATCCTGGGTATTGAGTCAGCCAACAAACGCCAGGTGCTGAAGCAGCCAGATGTATTAATGCTCTTCTACCTCATGCGGCAATCCCAGGAATTTCCCTATAGCCTAGCAGCACTGCAGCAAAACTGGGACTATTATGCCCCGCGCACGGACATTACCTATGGTTCGTCTCTTGGTCCAGCGATCCACGCCATCTTAGCCGCAGATTTAGGTAAATCATCAGAGGCTTACAAACACTTTATCCAGGCAGCAATGGTGGATCTGGAGGATACGCGAGGTCACGCTGCGGATGGCAGTCATGGCGCTTCCGCCGGTGGCATCTGGCCAGCCGTAATTTTGGGCTGTGGGGGAGTCAAACTTTACAGAAAATGGCCCCGTGGCCAATCCACAGCTGCCTTCAGAGTGGAAACGCTAGTTTAGGCTGCACTGGCGCGGTAACTGGCAAGAGTTCGATTTAACGAATAGAGGATGAGGAGGACATGAAGAATCCAGGTACCAGGATGAACGATGAGTCCTGGTCAATCAATACCTCGGTACATCCGGCAGCCCGTATCCCCAATGTTCTAGAGATTCGGGGGTTATCTTTGATCTAGATGGCGTTCTCACAGATACGGCAGAATTTCACTATCAAACCTGGCAACGGCTGGCAGATGAATCAGGTTGCCTTTTAACCGGCAGGCGAACGAAGCGCTGCGGGGCTGTCTCGGCGAGAGTCACTACTACAAATCGTTGGCAGCAGGCAATTTCTGGAAGCGGAACTTCAGGAGATGATGGACTGCAAGAACCGCTACTATGTCGAGTCTATCCAAACATTGCCCCCGCAGATTTGCTGCCCGGTGCAGCGACGTTACTGGCTGAACTGCGGCAGGCTGGTATTAAAACAGCTATTGCCTCAGCCAGCAAAATGCTCGCGCCGTAGTAGCGAAGCTGGGCATTGGTGAGCAGGTAGATGCGATTCCAGACGGATACAGTGTAGAGCGCCCCAAGCCAGAACCCGACCTGTTTTTGTATGCAGCCAATCAGCTAGGACTTGAACCTCGGCAATGCCTAGTCATTGAAGATGCAGCAGCAGGCATTAAGGCTGCTCTAGCTGCAGGAATGGGACGGTAGGACTCGGCTCCCGCAGAGCGAGTAGGGGCTCACATTGTCCTACCAAGTTTGGCAGGCGTCCACTGGCCAAGCCTTCAAGCCGAACTCAGCCGCAGTGCTACAGGTTGTGTTGCCTAAACTTGATTAGGGGGCACAGACTTTAATGAAAGAAAATTGCTAAGACTTCAGAATTACCTCGTGGTTGCAATGGTGGGTACCCCATCTGGCTACTGTGCCCGCATGACTTTAATCTCACCTGATCGTCCACATCTACAACGATGCTGTCGCCCTCTTTAATACGACCAGAGAGAATTTCCTCAGCAAGGTTATCTTCCAATAGGTGGCGGATTGCCCGACGAAGCGGACGCGCTCCCAACTCTGGCTGATAACCTGCTGCCACCAGGCGGTCCTTCAACCGTTCGGTGACTTCCAGGCTAATTCCTTGCTCACTTAAGCGGCTAAAGACTTCGCAGCAAAATATCGGAAATTTGTTTGACTTGCACCTGGGTCAACTGCCGGAAAACAATAACTTCATCAAGGCGGTTGAGAACCTGGCTGAAAGTATTGCCTGATTCCTGATTCACAAGCCCAGAAATATGCGTGCTGGAAATCAGCTTGATTTTCCGAGACGAAGCCGCCAAGCCCCACACCCCCTTTTATGATCGCCTGAGAACCAATATTAGAGGTCATAATCAACAAGGTGTTCTAAAGTCCACGGTCCGCCCTTTGCATCAGTCAGACGACCGTCTTCTAGAACTTGCAGCAGCAGATTGAACAGACTAGGGTGTGCTTTTTCGATTTCATCAAATAACACCACCGTATAGGGCCGGCGGCGAACACCGCTTCGGTAAGTTATTCTCCTTCTGGGCCCACATAGCCAGCAGGGGAACCAATGAGCTTCGAGACTGTGTGAGGCTCCATATACTCCGACATATCCAAGGAATCATCGCTGCCTCAGACCCAAAGAAGGAAGCCGCCAGGCCTTGGCAAGTTCCGTCTTACCCACGCCAGTTGGACCCGAGAAGATAAAGCTGGCGATAGGGCGGTTGGGACTTGAGGCCCACACTGGTGCGACGTGCATCGCCTGGGAAATAGCTTTGACGGCTTCTTCTTGTCCAACAACCCGCTGGTGCAGAGTCGCTTCCATCTGCAGCAATTTTTCAGAATCAACTTCCGTTAGTTTGTTGACTGGGACTCCCGTCCATGAGGCTAAAATGTCAGCAATATCTTCCTCATCTACTACGGGAGAGCAGCTATCCTGGGAAGCGAGGCGCTTGCCTTGAGTTCCTTGAATTTTTGTCTGAATTTCTATTTCGCGAGTACGCAGTTTTCTTGCCTGGTCAAATGCTTGCAACTGAATAGCCTCATCCTTATCCTTGAGAACTTGATGCAGTTCTTGGTTGAGATCCTTAGCAGTGGCTGGCAGTTTCGAGTTGGAGAATTCGGACGCGGGAACCGGCTTCATCGACCAGATCAATGGCTTTGTCGGGGAGGAAGCGGTCTGAGATGTAGCGGTCCGAGAACTTGGCAGCAGCTTCTAGGGCAAGGTCCGAGATTGTCAACCTGTGGTGCTGCTCTCCGTAGCGAGCGCGCAAGCCATGCAAGATCTCGATAGTTTCCTCAACACTAGGCTCATTGACCATCACGGGTTGGAAACGACGTTCCAGCGCGGCATCCCGCTCAATATGCTTCCGGTATTCATCGAGAGTAGTTGCGCCAATGCATCAGTTCGCCCCGCGCCAGGGCAGGCTTGAGGATATTAGCAGCATCGATCGCCCCTTCAGCTGCCCCAGCCCCCACCAGGGTATGAACCTCGTCAATCACTAGATTACATCAGCGGACCCGCGCATTTCCGCCAGGCTGCCTTGAGGCGCTCCTCAAACTCGCCCCCGGTACTTCGTGCCTGCTAGTAAGGAGCTGATATTTAGAGTCAGCACTCGCTTGCCTTCTAGAGTCTCCGGCACATCACTGTTGACAATGCGCTTAGCCAGTCCCCCGCCAGGGCAGTTTTACCAACCCTGGTTCGCCCAATCAGTATTGGGTTATTTTTGGTGCGCCGGCCCAGAATTTGGATCACACGTTCAACTTCCCGTTGGCGACCAATGACTGGATCGAGCTTGCCCGCCGCTGCTAGTTGAGCTAAGTCAGTACCACATTCGTCGAGAACTGGTGTCTGTTTGGGACTTTTGCTGCTGCCGGACGACACTCCTGTAGTCCTAGACAACCCTTGCATCACCTTTGTTCGAACTTCTCTACGGTCCGTATCCAGGTTTTTAAGTACTTTAGCCCGAACTTCTCTGCGGTCAACACCTAGGTTTTCAAGTATTTTTGCCGCTAAACCTCTTCATCCTGAGTCAGAGCCAGGAGCAAGTGTTCAGTGCCAATATATTGACACTCCAACTGGCGAGCTTCTTCCAAGCTAGATTCTAAAACTCGCTTGCCCCGAGGGTAAAATGGCATCTCGACCCCGCCAAAACCAGAACCTCGGCCAACCATTCGCTCAACTTCAATCTGTGTCTCCTTAAGATTGACCCCCAGGGATTTCAATACTTTTGCGGCGATGCCAGTTCCTTCTCTAATTAAACCAGAAGGATCTGCTCTGTACCCACAAAACCATGACTTAGGCGACGTGCTTCCTGGGCCAGTATAATCACCTTAATAGTTTCTCTGTGAAGCGGTCAAACAATATATCCTGATAAGGAAGTGGTTACTGTCCAGTCTGCAACATGGCTTTCTTAGCCTGCCAAATCAACTAAAGCATCCCGGTGGAACCGAACTACCCGTGAAACCGAAGTCCGATAATGCTTAGAGGTGAATACTATCAACGTGATGCTACTTTGACCATTTAATATCTGCTTAACGATGCAGGCTTGCCTCTTGTTATTGCAATAAGCGATGATGCGATCGCCAATCCGAATTTCCAGTGCCTGAACTTTCATCACTACTCACCCTCACATTCAGGAATTGGGCCAGTCAGACGCTAACTTACTTGTCTGTATCAATCGACGAAGCCTATCGAGCAGCCTTTCTCAATCATGTCAGTTCACTTCTAGCACTCCTCTTTAGCCACCAAGTGATTAGAGAGCCTGCTGCCAGGCTTTCTGGGTCCATGCGTCGTGGAATGGCAATGCACGGGGTACCTCAAATTTGAACGGACGGGGTGGCTCCGGTACAAATGAGGCAGAACCTTCGTCATAAGACTTAATCAAGGTGACTATCCAGGGTAAAAAGTCCAAGATTTCTTCTGGCAGTAGAGTTAATTCGAAGTGCCAACTTCGATTAAGCCCTTGACAGTCTTTTCCCTGCTTTGCTGTGACTACACCAGCGCCTTGATTAATAGCAAGGCGAAGAATAAATGGACGTTTAGGAACTAATTCGTCCGGTGCCGTATGGGCATAAACCCACATGTAATTGAGTCGTTGTTTACTATCTTTCCAAGAGGCTGTACAGGGGCTCCGAGCATACGATTTATCATTAGTAATGCTCACTGGTACTTTCATGCCTGTAGCAAAGAGAGAGTAGAACTCACACCTGAGCTGAGAAATAATACGTATTGCTTCTGGGGTCATAGCGACTGAGCCTTCTAAGAAAACTGATGCTGAACAGCTCTATAAAATGCGTTATGAGAACGACGTCACCCTCATTTACAGAGCTTGATTTCAAGCCAGTTACTTCAATGGCGGAAACGCTTCTTGCGCTGCTTATGCATGGCAAGTGCTTTGCGCTTGCGTTTTTCAATAGGTGTTTCGAACTGGCGATGTTTCCTCATATCCGGAAAAATTCCTGCTTTGGAAACCTGTCGCTTAAATCGGCGCAACGCTGACTCAATCCCCTCAGCTTCGCCAGGAATGACTTGGGTCATCGCATCTCCTCAATTGATTGATTGGTGACTGGATATTGATGAGTAGCTCAGTTGCTATAAGCAAAAGAGGGCAAGCTCCTTGCCTGCCCTTAAGACTTTAGAGCTAAATTCTTAGTCTCAGCACTTAATAGCGCCGAGAGGAGCGATTATTGTCTCCCCAGTTTCCGCCAGCGGGTTTCCGCTCTTCACGGGGTTTAGCCTTATTCACCTTTAGGTCACGCCCCATCCACTCAGCACCGTCAAGGGCTTCAATTGCAGTGGCTTCTTCTGCGTCTGTTCCCATTTCTACAAAAGCGAAACCCCGCATACGACCTGTTTCTCGGTCTGTAGGTAGTTGAACACGCTTGACTGTTCCGTATTCTGCGAAGGTTTGGGTCAGATCATCCTGCGTAACGTCGTAGGATAGATTGCCGACATAAATTGACATAAAGTATCTCCAAAATCAAAGAGCGAGGGAGTTAGATTCGGAGAGACGTTTATAAAACGAATTAAACTACGAAAGTAAACCTTAGCTACAACCTTAACATAATTGCTTGATTGCTTGGATATAGTTTTAGTCGGTTCTGTTGCTGGAATACGAGAAGCTCCGATTGATGGGTGGGTTAAAGTTCCAGCATTGAGCCGCACTGGGAATAACAATGGCACCAGCATGTCATAAGACTCAAATTATTTGATTTTTCCTTGGCTTGGGAGCTGGCGTAGTTTCAGAATTCCTGATCTTTGCGGATTACGGTCGCAGGAGGCGATGCAGATCCAGAACTGGTGGGGCAATTGTGGTTTGCGTTAGCATGTCGTGAACTTGTCCCCGGTGATGGGTCTGGTGATTAAAAAAATGAGCAATCAACAGATCAACTGGATCACTATGAATGTTTCCTGCGTTGTTTCGGTACTCGATTGTGTGAGTTAACAACTCGTCAGTTAAACCAGACGCGAAGGTTTCAATGCGCTGATCTTCTGATAGCCGTGCGGTACAAAGTTGATCGAAGTCCTCATAGAGGATTGCATCCAGTCTGGTAGATTCGATTTCTCCACCCCCAAACCGCTGTAACCAGATGCGATCGCCCACCAAGATATGATTCAGCGTCCCGTGGATACTTTTGAAAAAGGCTGGCCGGATGCACTTGCGCTCTGTATCAGGCAGCTGAGAGCAAGCTTCATAGAGCCGGCAATTTGCCAGAGTATTATAGTTTGCCAGTCTCTGAAAGTGGGCTACGAGCAACTTTCCTCCTAGATACTTGACGTTCTTGACTGTTTGCGCTCAATATTATTGCCCAGTGGAACTCTCATTACAGGAATTGACTCCTATATCAGATTGAGGTTCTCGCCTTACCGAGGTTCCTGTGGATCCCGCTGCCAACAGCAACAGACTTTAAAGATCCTGATGGATAAATGGCTTTGGTTTGGAGCCGGAGTAGGTTGCGTCGATGTGTCCTTGACCTGTGAGTTGGTACTTGTAAGTG
>JAUJON010000096.1 GCA_030447595.1 Thermosynechococcaceae cyanobacterium YX3bin19 | reverse complement strand
ATTGCTAGTATTTGAAGTGTCTTTTGCTAAAAACTTTAGCGTCTGGTGTGGGAGCTTTTGCGACCTGCCATTTTGGGGAGTCCAGAGGGGCTTGCCCTTCTGGGAGAGAACCGGGATAAGCCGCGATAAACCGGGAAATGTCGTTAACTTCTCGGTACATGAATAATAAAGTAGCTAATTATTGAGAGTGGCATCAATAAGTAAAAAGTTGGCTGGAGAAAGTCGAATAAATACGGAAATAGTTGTTAAATAGTCGCAAGTGGGTGATAATGAACCGAAGAAAGTCGGCAGGAAAATTGCCTGATAAAGATTTCTCGGAACAAGTTGTTATTAAGTCGGTAATAGTCGCGCTTTAGCGTCAACAAGTCGCTGCAAGCCGTCTTAGAGGCTTCTTGAGAATGTTGCCATTTGTAGTTTTGTTAGGCAGTGCAATGCAGCCTAAATATTAATGGAGGGACCGTGTTAGTAATCCTGGCGAACGATTGTGGTTCGTCTCTGACTCGGAACATTGTTCAGGTTGGAGCAGACCGTGCTGAGTTGTTACTGATGCCACCTCCTTTGCTTGAGGTGCAACGAGAGTCAATAGATAGCTATAAGGCAAGCCGTCAGAGTAGCCCTGAGCCGCAAGATGAAGCCTGGGTCGAGTTCGGGGGGCAAAGTTATATGGTGGGTTTTCTGGCTCAAAAGGAACTTGGGGCTCGCTTTAATCCCAAAGACATCAAGTATGAGAATGCAATTCGTAAGATTCTGGCAGCCGTAGGAGCGATCGCAGTTAGTAAGGGATTGCCCTACCGCTTTGAGTTGGCACTAGGATCCCTACTACCGCGTAAAGAGTATGAGCACCGGGAGTTTTTCCACCGGGGCTTATCTCAAGCTTTGGCAGACTTCTCCTTCTGTGACAAGTCCTTCTCTGTGTCGTTGGAGAAGTTTCTCTGCCGACCTGAAGGAGGTGGCTTAGTGTGGAGCCGGAGTCGGCACCTAGGCGATGCCTTCCGGCGCATGACAATTGTGACGCTGATGTTCGGCTACCGGGATGTGTCGATTGAAGTGGTAGAGCGAGGCGTTTCTAGTGGGGAAAGTGTACCGCTAGGGCTACTGTGGCTGCTGAAGCGAGTGCAAAGCCGGACCTCTGCCTTGGAGGAGCAGCCCCTGCTCGAAGCCATCCATCAGGCCGGGGACAAGATCAAGCCCAAGCAGTTTAAGCCGTTAGCCCGCAGCCGGGACCCCGACTTTCAGGCAGAAGAAGCGGCTCAAATTGCCGAGGCCGTGCGCCTATCACGTCAGGAATACTGGAGCCGGATTGCCGAATGGCTCAGGAGCGTGCTACCGCCCAGGATTGATGAAGTGGTGATTGGGGGCGGGACAGCAAGTTATCTGAGGCCAGAACTACAAGCCTACTTTAGGGGTATTCCTATCTCTTGGGCAGCAGAGTTAGAAGAAGATGTACGGCGGGTTTTTAACATTTCAGCCGCAGAGAACCATTTTTGCCTACGGCTAGCGGATGTGTATGGACTGTACCGCTGTCTGAGGCAGCAGGTCTCTCCCAGCCGATTGGAGTTGGTAGCTCAGGATTAACAGGATAGCAACAGATGCGAACTATTGAAATCCGGTTTGAGGTGCAAGTGTTAGAGGGTAGCCGGGAGGAAAAGCTACTGAACTACTTGAAGTCTAAACAAACCCCATTCCCACTCAAAGACATGGCAATGATTGCTTTACAGGGCTTCTTAATGCCACTGGCCTATCGAGATAACGATGATGTTACCAGCCAGGAAAAGGAATGGGTCGTCAGGGATTCAATCCAGCGTTTACAGCAGCAAGTGCAATATTTCCAAGAGATGTTACCGCTGATTGCCAGAGTAGAGGAGTCGCAGCCCGCGCCTGCTGCGATGAGCTTTGGTCGGTCTGAGACCATCACGGCGTCAGTTCCGGCTCCCGCTATCCCCTCAGCCCACGATGAGCAGCAAACAATAGAGGTTTATGACCCCTACAGTGACGATTAGAAAGATTGACTCAAAGAATTGACCTTCAAGGAGAAACCTATGTACCAACGTGAAGAACTGTTTGCCAACCTCTCCCCGGAAGAGAGCACGGCGACCCTGCAAGCCTGTGCAATAGCTGAAGCCCAGGAGTACACTGACGATGAAGCAGACCGAATCAAGGAGGCCCGTGCTCAGATTGAGCAAGGTAAAACCTATGAGGAAGTAGCAGTCTACTTCCAGGCAGAAGTAGAGCAATCACAGGCCAATGGCAAAGGTAAAAAATCACCGAAGGGCAAGAAAACTCTAGCCCTATGACTCTTTCCCAAATGCTGGGTGATTGCGTCTGAACACAGATAGGTAGTCGAGTCTCCCTAATCAAAGCTGGTCAGATATTAGAAGCGTGTGGCCTAGAGCGAACGGCGGGATGATAGTTACCCAGACGAAGAGGTAGCCTGTTTCTTGAAGCATGTGATATGCACTTGCAGCTAGGAAAACCTCTAGCAGAGGTGGCGGCTCATTTTGGTGTACCAGTAGACTCTCACTCTGAAGTTCTGGATCTACTGGAGCAGATGTCAGGTGCTCAGATAGAGGAGTTGAAAACCAGCCTGATCCAGGCCAAGCAGCAACAAACCAACAGTTCATTGAAGCGTTTCACCGGATGACGATTTCAGAAGCTGCGCCAGAAAGCAGAATCAGGGGAACTCAGGCAGAACTGCAACAGGATTGGAGCACTAGGCCAATGGGAAACGGCTTCAATCTACTGGCACAGGTCAAGCCAGAATGGAGAACCAGAAACGCTTGCCTGGATCGTAGATGAGTTCATCCAGCGACGGCGCGAAGCTGGCACTGGATGAATCAGGAGCATCTGAAGCTGCGGGAGCGCCAAGAGCAACTGTTGCAGCAACAGCAACAACGACAGCAAGAATCACTCGCCTTTTATGCTAAAGGGACTCAATCTAACCTGAAATGGCTCGGGGGCTGGGTATGGTTAGGATTTGCTAAGCACTGGGCATTACTCGGAATGCTGGCATTGTCTGTACTAGCAGGAGCAGTAGCAGAGGCGAACGTTACCTCATCGATCGTTGCTTGTCCTTCACCGAAAAGTATCTGCTACCTGCTACGGTGGGATAAATCCAAGGTGGTGCTGCCAATCCAGCCGAAAAGTACAAAGCCTTAGAAGTACCGATCGCAAGTTCAGGAGCTTTAGAGTTGGAGGTATAGCATTGGCAAAACAGTTCTCCCAGAAGTATATCCAGCACGTCTCCAAACGTAGTCCGGCTTGGATGCGGCGGCGGGCGCTGTGTATGCTCCTTTCGCTAGGACGAGATTGCGTGTTTCCCTTGCTGCCAGCTCATCACGCGGGACACCTGCACTATCGGCATCTGGGGCATGAGCTACCAATCCGCGATATTGTCCCGCTGCACCGCAATATTCACGACATCGTTGGGAGAATCCGCAAAACGTCCCTTCGACCACTGTTGACCATGTACTTGCGTCTGTCGTACCTGGTATGGATTGGGGTGGAGGTGTATGCAGTCTGGATGCTGGTGCAGTGGGTGATCGCTTTCAAATGAACAGCCCTACATCGACATGAAAAAACTCAGCTAGAGCCTTTGCTTGAGCCTTACTGATGCTTCTTTTCCCGTTAATCACCTCTGAGACAACACCTCTAGAGCCAATAATGCCTACGAGATCTTCTTGCTTCAACTCTCTTGCCTCCATCAAGTGCAGCAACATTGATAGCGGAGATGCTACAGGAATGGGATAATGCTCCTCCTCAAACCGCTGGATTAGAGTAACTAGTAAGTCCAGGAAGGCACTCTCTTCCGGGGTGCGGTGGGGTCGATGCTCCAACTCCTCAGCCAGTGCGATCGCGGCGTCATTTTCTGCCTCAGTTTCAATCACCTTGGGCTGGTAACGGGTTAGAAGGCTGGCGTAGGTATCAGGATCTAAAGTACGGGTCATTTTTCCACTTATCCTTGTCGTATTCAGCATGGGTGAGAATGTACTTAATGTAGATCCTCTGCGTGGGATAGATAATTGCCACAATTAAGCGGTAGTGGTTTCCCTTGATGTTAAAGACAGTAAAATTCCCGACTGCTTCTGCTTTAGGATAGTTAGACTGGACCTCAACCAGGTTCTGCCATTGAGCCTTGCTAGCAACTCGGAACCAGTTGTTGAGAGTATCACAAGCATCAGGGTGCTTTTTACAAAATTTCCGCAGAATTTTTCGGCTGATAACATGCATTCAAAGAGCCATTCATCTTTGACAATGTTCTCATAATGAGAATAAGATGTCAATGTTTTCTTAAAATTGTAGAGTTAGCGATCGCTCCTACCTGCTTGGACTGAAGCCCGATGCGCCGTTAAGTTGTGAGCTTAACTAACTCGCTCATAGTCAAACACTCCCTTAATTTCGCTGTTGAGAAAGCGTCCTTTTGAGGGGGCTTCTTAGAACTCGTCAAAGACATAAGAGGGAACACTTTGATAGCGGTAGCGGCTCCCATGATGGAAGTCTACCTGTAGCACTTGCTGCGCTGGATCATAGCCGACTGCGGCAATGTTGCTCGAATCCACCGGACACATGAAAATTTCCCCTGGTAGAGCGATCATTGACTGAATTTGCGCCATTAGCTCGCAAGGAAGGCCGTGACAAGCGCTGAGAACTTGCTTCCACTCCTGCCGGGAGAGGGTCAGCTCCAAGGCCAGCGGTTGCAGTTCCTCAGAGGCTTCCCAGTCGTTGCAAGGCAGGATGCCCACCTCACAAGTGTCTAATTCGGTTTCAGAGAGGCGCGATCGCAATTTGTCGTGCATCACCTTGTAGGTGGGATTGACGGCGCACAGGTCAGGGTGTTGATATTTGCATTGCTGGCAATTGGACAGCATAGGTTTTCCCTACTTTGTTGTCAATTTGTCAGTGAGATTAAGCAGACTGAAAGGGGGCGTGTGCCCCCCGGCGTTCTACTCGATTGACACTCCCCGGAAGCTAAGGGGCGGACGCTTGGGCATTAGTGGGGCCGCTTCGAGATACTCCAGATCTCGCTTGTCCAGCCCAGCGTTGATGTGGGCTTGGGTAAGGTCAATGGTCAGCGTTGGGGGTTGAGCAGTTGGTTGTGTCATTGTTATACTTTCCTTATCGATTGTTTCGAGTAAAGAAGCGGTGAGCTGTGGAAGGTGTGCCGCTTTCTTTATGCCCTATACTCTCTATAACACACATTGTTAATAAGAAAGTCAACAAAACAATGTGTATAGTAGAAATAACTTTACAGTGGAGCTGCTTTTATGCCAAAGCCAAAGCTTGAGACATTTGCTACCGGGAAACATCCAAACTCTCAAGCAAACCTAATCCATGAGGGCAGGCCAAGGAGTGAGGATCTTTATGGAGAAGCTAAAAAGCAGCGGACCCTAACGGTAACCCCCACTGGTTGGGATGGTGCCAAAAGCGCTGTAAAGTCTGCTGGATACAGCAGTATATCGGATTTCCTGGAGCTGCTGGGCAGAGGGGTAATTATTCCTCCTGCATCTCCCGAATGATTACTTGTAATGTATTCAGGAGTCGCTTTGCCCTGCTCCCCAGGTATGTAAAGCGTCCAAGATTGCTTGATAACTCGAGGGCAGGGTTTCATAGGATAGCCCCTGCTGGTTCATTTGGTTCAGCAGGTTGTCTTTAAAGCTCTCGATTAATTTGTTGAGCTTAGAGAAGTCATTGTCATTGACAGGAAGGAAGCTTTCCCGGACCTGCAAGGATTCGAATTGGCTGTCGTTGCTAAGTGCAGGCTTCTCCTTTTTTCTACGCCTGTACTCAGCTTGTTTATGCCGCTGATAATCTCTATATTCCTCAGTGTTTGTCCGCTTCTGATGAGCACGTTGAAGCGCTGCCTGCCCCTTCTTAGTTTGGGCATACTTCTTAGCTGCTCGCTTTTGTGCTTCACTCACAGGCATTGCAAATCCTTTGCTGACTGATCAACAGGCTAGCACTCATAGAGCCAGTTTACTATATATAAGCTTTGTCTATGGCTTCCACAAACAATCCCAGGCAATCGTGATCAAAAACTCTGTTGTATTTATCATATATATCGTTTATCATATATACAGAATAAAGAAATAACGCACCGGGAGCGAGGAACGGGGCAAACTGCTAAAGCCGCAGCCGCCAGGGAGAGCCTGATGACCCAGTATGTCTGTAAACTGCTAACTCGTTCAACACCTTTTCAAGACAAGCAGAGAGCGGGCCACGACGACCAATCAAGCCCCGCTCTCCTAATCACCCCTAACTATCTAGGAGTCAAACATCATGGTATACGAAGTTCAAACGATAGATGCTCACGGCGCACCTGAAGGCGAGTACCGTTACCAGCCAGAGCATCCCACAGACTTGGAGGAGAGCTACACCCCAAACATGAAGCTCATAGAGCGTGGGGAGCAGGACAAGCTCAGTCGGATACCACCGCGCTTCCCAGCAAGCACAGAATACATGCGTGGCTACAAAGCCCCCTGTGCTCACTACCTCACTGAGATCCAGGATGATACCTCAGAGCGTAGTCACTTCTTAATCACCCTGATTCACCGGCAGACGGGAGAAGAAAATNAGCATCGCTCACGGGTAGCTGTTGATCCGAATCAGCCTAATCTCCGCCAAGTGCATCTAATCCACTCTGAGCTGCACGATGAACTCCGTGCTAAGGGTTTTACAGTGCGTGCAGGTGAGATGGGAGAAAATATCACGACGCGAGGACTTGGCCTGCTTAGACTACCAGTGGGTACTCAGCTGTCCCTAGGCGCACAGGCGGTAATTGAGATTACTGGCTTACGCAACCCGTGTGCCCAGCTCAACGGAATTCAGGAAAGTCTAATGGCGGCGGTGTTGGATCGAGATAAGCAGGGTAATTTGATCCGCAAAGCAGGTATAATGAGCATCGTGCTAGTTGGTGGTGCGGTGAGACCGACTGATCCGATATATGTGGAGTTGCCGCCAGAGCCGCACCGACCGCTTGAGCGAGTCTGAGCAGCACAATCCTGGATATTGGTGCAAGGGTCGAGAGGCACGCAGTCGGGCTTCGAGAAATGACCCGCCGCGACGTGAGCGTGAATGTTGCTGCCGTCTAACAAGTCATTGGAGCGGACGGATTTGTTGCAAAAATCAAGCTTGATGGTAGGGTCGGAGATTCTTGTCTGCAGAATCGCTTTTCGTATGTCCAAATCTCGCCTGTTCAAGTGGCGGCACCTTGTGCCCACCATCATCCTACGCTGTGTGCATTGATACTGCCGCTACTCACTCCAGCACGGTAGGTAAAAACGGGTAGCGATCTTCCTACCTATGACTGAGTTTATCTTTGAACGAATTTAGTACATTTGAGTTGCAGTGGATGCCGTGAAAGTGAGAGAGGAAAGATAGGTACCTCCAATCTGAGGAAGGTTTGGTGGGACAAGGATTCTCTCAGGAGTATGTGGTAACGGCACTGCTGAGTTAGGAGGTTTAAAATGGATGCTTCTGCACAGCAACAAATGGTGCAAACTGGACACAAGGTAGTAGGTGCCAGTCTTGCTAATAATGAGCAATCTACGCATAAATCTCTGCTCATAGCAGGAACATCTGAGGGTTTGCTGTTTCTCAATTCTGAGCAGCATGTTGAACTGGAGGGTCATTCCATCAATTCACTTGCCCTAAGCTCCAAGGGATTATGGGCAATTGCTGATCGCAACTCAGTCTGGCATCGCGGTTCTAATGCTGAGTGGCACAAAGTCAGTTAAGTCGATGATTTGCAGCTAAATTGCATTCTGCCAATCGAGGAAGCAGTTTTGGTTGGTACATCAGGAGCCTGTCTCCTTCGTATTACAGACAGTAGCATGAATCGGCTCAATTGCTTTGAGTCAGTTGAGGGAAGGGACGAGTGGTATACACCGTGGGGTGGTCCTCCTGATGTGCGATCACTGGCAGTGGGTCAATCTGGTGAACTCTATGTAAATGTGCATGTTGGTGGGATTTTGCGCTCCAATGACCAGGGACAGTCTTGGCAACAAATCATTGACGTTGATGCAGATGTGCATGAGGTACGAACTGTGCCAGATTATCCTGAGTTAGTCTTAGCAGCGACGGCTCAAGGGTTAGCAATCAGTCAAGATAGAGGCAATTCTTGGAGTTTTGATCGCGCTAACCTCCATGCTACCTATGCACGAGCTGTGGTAGTGTGCAAGGAGTCTATTTTGATGTCGGCCTCCACAGGTCCTCGGACTAACCAAGCTGCTATCTATCGTTGCCTACTCAACCAACCAGGTACGTTTGAGAAATGTGAGCAAGGCTTGCCAGAGTGGTTTTCAGACAATATCAACACAGGAACTCTTGTTACATCAGGAAATCTTGTTGCGTTTGGGACGAGTAAGGGTCAGATTTTCCTCTCAAACAATGCAGGTCTAACCTGGCAGCAGATCGCAGCAGGTTTAGCTCCAATCCTGTGTCTAAGTCTTTCTCAATAGGATACACCCAGTATCTTCTTCAATTAGATGCGATTAGTTACTCACTTCAGCAGTGATGGAATGAGCAACCCGAGAAGTATGGTACCGGCACCAACAATGACCAGCTAGAAGCGATTACAATTCACAGTTGTTCAGTAGTAGTAGCAGTACCAGTCCCTAGTTGTTGTTTGCTGTGCTTCAACTG
>JAUJON010000095.1 GCA_030447595.1 Thermosynechococcaceae cyanobacterium YX3bin19 | reverse complement strand
CCCCCCCCCCCTCCCGACCGCCGCCCGCCCCGCCCGGACGCCACCCCCGTCCACCTCCCGCCGCGGCCCGTCAATGCGTGTGTCCCTGAGCGGGTTCGTGCCGGGGATATGGTCCGCCAGCTCAGTCTCCTGCGGGTGGAGACGGCAATGAAGACCGTTCCTGCACATCAGCTCGACGGCAACCCAACCATTGAGCGACATAACAACTTACGCAGCGCCCTGTCTCTGCTGCTACAAAGTGGGGCATCGAAGCTGACTGTGGTCGATGGCATCAATCCTGTGGGTGAGCTAAGCCTGGAACAAATTCGTGATTCAGCAAAAAGAGGAAATCCATGACTAGTTTTGAATTTGCACTTTGAAACTAAACTTTCAAGCCAATATCTCAAATCGATAGTGAGGTTAGATGAGCTACATCCTGCAAAAGCCTGAGGTTGTCTGGAGTTTACTCCTAGAGCACCTGCAGATGACGAGTCTGGCCCTGCTAATTGCCGTAGCGATTGCCCTACCCTTGGCCCTACTGGTGAACTACTATCGCTGGCTGAATGTTCCCGTGCTGGGGCTGCTTTCGACCCTCTACACTATACCTAGCTTGGCATTGATTATTCTCCTGGTGCCGCTCTTCGGCCTCAATACCAGCTCCGTTGTGGCGGCAATCGTTGTCTATGCCCAAGTGATTCTGGTCCGTAATTTGACCGTAGGTCTGCAAAGCATTGAACCCACAGTGCTAGAAGCAGCAAAGGGGATGGGCATGAATGCTTGGCAGCGCTGGTGGCAGGTGCAGGTACCGCTGCTGTTACCGATATTCCTAGCTGGGTTGCGCTTAGCAACAATTGTCGGGATTGCAATCGCCACGATTGGCGCTAAGTTTGGGGCTGGGGGACTGGGGGACCTGTTGTTTGAGGGCATTGCTCAGGCAGGCCGTTATGACAAAATCTGGGCCGGGGCGATCGCCGTTGCCGCCTTAGCTCTGGTGCTCAATCAGGCCCTACTGGCTCTGGAACAAGCGGCTAAGCCTGCCCGCTGGATTCAGCAAAGATCTCCAAAGTAGATGCCTGCGGTAAAGTGATAGTTGGCCAAGGCCTGGTGGGAAATGCTTTGCGCCAGGGTTCCGCAGTTCAATCAATAGGTCAGTCCTGGCTCCACAACCCCATGCTCATCCGCCCCTATCAACCCGCTGATACCGAGCAAATCGTTCACCTCTATTTCAACACCGTTCACACCATTAGTCGGCAACACTACACAGAGGAGGAGGTGAACGCCTGGGCACCTGAGATTCTCGATCCCGTTCGCTGGGCAGCACGGTACAGGACGAGAATTACCTTTGTGGCGGAGGAAAACGCGACTGTGGCTGGCTTCGCTGAGTTAGAGCCGAACGGGCACATTGATTGCTTTTACTGCCATCATGCCTATCAGCGTCAGGGAGTCGGTACACAACTCTATAAGCGCCTGGAAGCAGAAGCGCGATCGCTAGGTCTTGTACGGCTCTTTACGGAAGCCAGCATCACTGCCAAACCCTTCTTCGAGCAAATAGGTTTCCAAACGACACACCAAAACCAAATTGCACGAGGCAGTGTCATTCTGATTAACTTCTCAATGGAAAAGTATCTCAACCCACTAGCGCCATCATCAATTCCGTCATAATTGAGGTCAGGGGCACTTGTAAGGCAAGAAGGTGTATCAGGGGGCAGCGGGACTTGCGGAAGGCTCCTTCAGAATTAATAGATTTTTTGCAAACGAGAATCCGCCCCAGCTAGCCGGAACCTAAGCCAGGAGTCAGATTTCTTAACCATTGTTGAGATTGCCTAGCTAAACTCCTCCCCGGGCCTCATCCCCATGCTCAGAAGAGCCGTTGTAGAGGTTGTTTAGTTGTTCACGAGCCTCTTCGACTGAAATTGAACGCATCACTAGTAGGGGCTCATCAATTAAATTACCTGATTCATCAAGTAACTCAGGATGGGAAGATTGCATACGGCGACTTGCAGATGCTGGTCCTGAATTGTGACGGTAAGGCCGCTGGGATTCCATCCCTAAAGTTATAAGGCTGCGAAACAGGTTGCCAAAGGCTAGAAAAGCAATCACCGTAAAAGCAAAAATGTAGAGCAGTTGCAACATCGTGTCTTTCCTCTAGAACTAAATTCTCAGATTAATAAATTTTGAATACTCAAACCAGGCATTTTTATTGGCTTTGCCTACTCCTTATTGTTTCAGGTTATCTGCTCAAAACCTATAGCTGTTTGCTACTGTCTGGTTTGCCTAGCTGAGCAGCGATTGCTACCTGCCAGCACTCTGTGACCAGCTGGTGCCATTCCATGACTAGGGGAGTGTCCATGCCTACTTGACCATTAGTGATTTGAAATAAGCTTTGAGCGGCACTGACCTCTTGCTGGGCTTGCTTTACCCGTGTCAGTAAATCCACTTGCTGTTGAGAACTGAGAGATACCAACGGACTCTAAGCGCGATCGCGCTGGGTAAACCAGTACTGAAAGTCTTCTAACAGGGTCCTAAAACAACTTTAAGTAGTTCAGGGTTCAGGTTGAAATTTAACATGAAAAATGATGGCTCTCTTTACCTACAATTCTAACTTTCTTTACACTTCTTAACACAAGCTCAATTCTATCGGTGATCAACCTGAGCAGGAAAAAAAGTAGCTCGGTAAGATAGAGGCATTGGTTATCCAGAAGATTGTCAAATGGTCAAGCTGCCAATGTCCGCCGCAGAAGAGCAGTCTCAGAAGATTCGATTGCCTCGTACCAGCGAATCTGTTTCGTTGCAGAAGATCCGTCATACCGCCTCCCACGTCATGGCTATGGCCGTGCAGAAGCTGTTTCTAAAGCCCAAGTGACCATTGGTCCCTGGATTGAAAACGGATTTTACTACGACTTTGATAGCCCAGAGCCGTTTACTGAAAAAGAACTCAAGGCAATCAAAAGAGATGACTAAGATCATCAATCGCAAGCTGCCTGTTGTCCGAGAAGAGGTCAGTCGAGAAGAGAGCTGAGCGCAGGATTAGCCAGCAGAATGAACCCTACAAGCTAGAAATTCTTCAAGATCTGAAAGATCCGATCACGCTCTATCACCTAGGTGAGGAATGGTGGGACTTGTGTGCCGACCCCACGTGGAAAACACCGCAGAACTGGATGCCAAGGCCATTGAACTAGAAAGCGTTGCCGGAGCCTACTGGCGGGGGGACGAAACTAAAGCACAGCTCCAGCGGATCTACGGCACTGCCTGGGAAACGCCGGAGCAGTTAGCCGAGTACCAGCGGCGGAAAGAAGAAGCGCTGCGACGCGACCACCGCAGGTTAGGTAGAGAGCTGGGTTTGTTCATCTTCTCTGATCATGGGGCCAGGGCTGCCCCTGTGGACTCCTAAAGGAACAATGCTGCGATCGCTGCTCGTGGATTTCCTCCAAACAGAGCAGCTAAAGCGCGGCTACCAACCCGTAGTTTCTCCATATTGCTCGCGTTGAGCTATTCAAAACCTCCGGTCACTGGCAAAGTACAGAGAAGATCTCTTTCCGATGATGGGAGAAACCGAAGATGAGGGATTTGTCCTCAAGGCCATGAATTGCCCCTTCCATGTCCAAATTTACAAGTCGAGCCTGCGATCCTATCGCCAACTTCCTATACGGCTAGCAGAATTTGGCACAGTCTATCGCTATGAACAATCGGGTGAGCTGGGCGGTCTAACACGAGTTCGATTTACCCAGGACGATGCCCACCTGTTTGTTATGCCAGAGCAGTTGGAAGATGAATTTTTTGAAAGTCGTCGATCTGATCCAGTCGGTATTTCAGGCCCTCCAGCTAGAGAACTTTAAAGCGCGACTGAGTTTCCGGGACGGACTCAGACAAGTACATTGGCTCGGATGAAGCTTGGCAGAAATCTGAAAATGCAATTCGACGTGCCGTTGAAACGCTAGGAATGGAACACTTTGAAGGCATCGGTGAGGCAGCTTTCTACGGTCCTAAGCTGGACTTTATTGTTCAGGATGCTCTGGAGCGGGAATGGCAGTTGGGCACTGTCCAGGTAGACTACAATCTGCCAGAGCGCTTTGAGCTGGAATACGTAGTCGGCATGCTTCCGCCAGCGGCCAGTGATGATTCATCGCGCGCCCTTCGGTTCTTTGGAGCGGCTGATTGGCATTTTGATTGAGGAGTATGCCGGGGACTTCCCCCTGTGGCTAGCCCCAGTACAGGCACGGCTGCTGCCAGTCAGCGATGAGCAATTGTCCTTTTCCCAGCAGGTCAGTCAACAGATGCTGGCTCAAGGCGGGTAGAAGTGGACACCAGTGGCGATCGCCTGGGTAAGCAGATCCGCAATGCCGAAAAGAGAAAATTCCGGTGATGGCAGTGGTCGGTGCCAAGGAAGTGGAGGCCCTCAGCCTCAGTATTCGTACCGCACTTCCGGAGAACTAGGGGCCATTCCTGTCCCTGAAGTGATTAACAAAATGCAGCAGCTATTAAGGATCACAGTTACTTCTAGGCTCATGAATCGAATTAGTTTTTAGCGTTGGCCTGACTGCTATTTTGCTTGGATTTTGGGGGATTTATGTCTGCGGTAATTTCAAATAGTCTTTAAGGGCTAAAGCAGGAACAAGCAATAGAAAAGCTCCTGGGAGTCTTGCCATGTTTCGACCCCAAGAGCTTCTTCTATTCACTCCCCACTGCTCACACTTATCAATCTAGAACCTTCTCACAAGAAGAATGAAGAGCAGGTGACACTTTCTGAAATGTCATGCCCGCTCTACCTGAAAGGTATCTCGAAGATTCCCGGCCAGCAGTGAGCAAATCTTCAGCTAGGGCTACGGCACCTGAGAGGCATCGTCTCCTAAAGCTGCAGGGACAATCTCAAAATTTACTTCCGGTAAAGCCGTTGCTCGCGTCACCTGGCGCAAAACTGTCCAAAAGCGATCGCCTGCCTTGGTAACCCCCCCTCCTAAAATAAAGCGCTGGGGATTCATCAGGTTGGCGACGTTACCAATGCTGACGCCCAAGGCCCAGGCCGCTTTGTCCAAAGCTTCCCCCCCTAGATCGTCACCTTGGGCAGCGGCTTGACTCACAAGCTGGGCCGTAATGGTTTCCAGTTTCCCGGCAATGAGCTGACGCAGTAACTGCCCCCGCTGGGGTTGAGTTTGTAGCTGCTCTCGCACCTGCTGAGCAATATAGGGACCGGATGCCAAGCGTTCCAGACAGCCACGCTTACCGCACAGGCAGAGAGGGCCATTCGGGTCCACGACCATGTGGCCAATTTCTCCGGCCATGCCCGCTGTGCCCCGCCAAGGTTTGCTGTGGAGAATCCAGCCACCTCCTACGCCTGTACTGACAGTGATATACAGCAGGCTGTCGTGCTCCTGCCCCGCGCCAAAGCGATATTCGCCCAGAGCAGCAAGGTTGGCGTCATTGTCCACAGCCACCGGGGCCTGAAATTCCTCTGCCAGTACTTCCTGTAGGAGGAAGTTTTCCCAGCCTGGAACATGATGGGAAAGGCGGACAACGCCGGTCTTTGCCTCCACCGGCCCGCCAAAACTCACCCCAATTGCCGCGGGTTGAGCGTCACCCAGTAAATGCTGGATCAGCGATCGCATGGTTGCCAGGTCAGATTCTCGATCACCGTTAGCTGGTGAAAGTGCGCGCTGGTAAGCTCTCCATTTTTTTCCACCGGCAGCAACGACGGCTGCGGCATGCTTCGTGCCACCAAAATCAAGCGCTAGAAGAAGTGGATCTGTAGCCATAAGGCTGTTGACCGATCACAGATGCTTGTAAAGATAAACCAAAAAGTAACCTTGAAAACACTGAAGATTGTTTCACCCTGACAGCGCTGGTCCAGCGGCTTGCAGGAAAGTTCGACAAGCCCAAGTAAGGGACAGCCTAATTGGTTGGTACCCCTGCACCTGTAGCATGTCCCTTACTTTCTCCAAGCTCGCTCTGCGGTCCAGTGGCGGTCCGATGACTGGTAAACCGTTACCCCCTCTAAACCAGCCTGCTGCAACAGCGCTTTCACCTCATTGAGGGTCAACGCAGCATGAAGAGAATCGTGGAACAACTGCTTCTGACGCTCGTTATATTCGGCACCAATGCCTGCAACTAAAGCGTTTAAAGCTGCTATCTCTGGCGGACGAATCAGGTCCCGAAACAAGATGGCACTATTCGGCTTCAGGACTTGCTGCAGTCCTAGAAAAAATGGTAGCGGGTCAGGTAAATGGTGAATGAGGCTGTTTGAGATGACCATATCAAACTGCTTTGGGTAGGGAAGCTGCTTGACATCCACCCATTCCAGCCTAATCTGCGATTGTAAACCTGCCTGCTCTAGGTTCTGAGCGCCAACTCGCAGCATATTCTCAGAGAGATCAATGGCGATCGCTTGCCAGTGTGGACATTGCTGGCAAATTAGGATTGGAATTCGTGCCGTGCCTGTACCTGCATCCAGTAGTAAACCTGAGGGAGGACCTAACTCAATTGCCCGCTGGGCAAAGGCGGTGTTGACCTCGCTGAAGTCCATCGCATCGTATTCCACAGCCTCTTCCCAGGTATCCATGACTTCTGGCTCTAGGACTCGCTGCATAAGGAACTCCTGAGTGACGTTTTACAAGTAGCACGAAAGCCTCTGCCTACCGATTCCATTGTCAGGTTATCCACAGAGAAAATAAAGGGGCGGTAAAGGAACGGTAAAATCTCACAGGTTTTCCACAGGCTAGCAAGTTTTCCACAGGCGTAACGGTTTGGCCTGTCAGTCGAGGCAGTGGCGATCGTAGGATAAAAGAGCTTTACTGGCCCTAAAAGGAGTTACAAGTTGGGCCAAAATAAAGGTCTAGCTTTGTGTCTGGATAAGGTCTAACTTTGTGTCTGGATATGGTTAACTATTCCGCCCTAACAACAGCCCTGGTGCGAGAAACGCGGACACGAGAGGCGGTGCTGGGATTGATGGAGCAAACCCACTCTCAGTTGTTGCTTCAGCCTGGCCCTAGTTCCAAGGTGTGCCTGTTCTTCCACGGGTTTACTGCCACCCCGAGTCAGTTTTTACCGATGGGAGAAACCTTCTTCCGGATGGGCTATAACGTCCTGATTCCTTTGCTGCCGGGGCATGGCCTGGCAGGTAAGTGGAATGGCGAGCTCCCCCCTCCCTTGCCGGAAGACCCGCAGGTCTATCAACAGTTTGGGCTTTACTGGCTACAGCAGGCCCAGGCTTTAGGTCAACAGGTGATTGTGGGAGGACTCTCCGGTGGCGGTACCCTGGCAGCCTGGCTAACCCTAGAGTGTCCTCATCTCGTCAGCCAAGCTTTGCTGTTTGCACCCTACTTGAGCAACACAAATCTGGTTTTAGACTGGTTTGTACAGATATTCAATGGCTACTTTAAATGGAGAACCAAACCCGGAAAAATCCATTTTGGCTATGACGGCTTTCGCATGCCAGCCTTAGAAGCCTTCTTACAGATGGGACGGGCTGTGCTTGACCAGGCAGAAATGCGCCTGTCTTCGCCTCTGTTGATTGTCTCGAGTGAGAGCGATCGCGCGGTTGACAACCGCGATCACCAAAAGCTGTTTGAGGTGGCACTGCAGCGTCAGCCGAAGTCCTGGTATTACTGCTTTGACCGAACCCTGCAGGTTCCCCATACTATGTTGACCAAAGCTGAGGGTAACAACTACCAAGACTGGCTGATTGAGATCGCTAAAGCTTATATGGAAAGCGATCTTACCTGGGCAGAAGTGAAGCAGATCTGCGATTGCATGCGGCAGTGTAGATCCTTTGACCAAGCGATCTGTGAACTCGACCTAAATCAGCGGTTCTCTGCTGATATCGCCTCAGCGATAAAAACCCTTACCTTAGCCCTTAATGGAGTATTTCGCGGCCATCAGTGCCAGTGATGTGGCTGATGCCCCTGATTGCCACCCTAGACTTTAAGAGTAAAAACAACCTGCTGTTAGGAGCTGAAAACTGGCGAAAGTACCAAGGGGTAATCGTTGACAAAGCTTGTCCCCGCCCAGTACCCGCGCAAGACTTAGTAGGCATTGTGACTACGAAAGAAAACCAGAGCTGTTCGGAAAATAATTTAAGTCTAGCCCCAAAGACCAGTTCTTCAGGTACTGCAGATCATACTCTACCCGTTTTTGCATTTTGTCGAGGGTATCAGTTTCTCCACGATAGCCGTTGACTTGGGCCCAGCCAGTAATCCCCGGCTTGACTTTATGACGTAGCATATAGCCGCTGATCAACTTGCGATACTGTTCGTTGTGAGCAACTGCATGGGGACGGGGACCGACAATACTCATCTGCCCTTGCAGTACGTTAATAAACTGAGGTAGTTCGTCAAGGGAAGTGCGCCGGAGGAATGCCCCAATTTTAGTGATGCGATCGCCATTGCGCTTGGCCTGCTGCACTGTGTCCCCATCCTCCATCACCTTCATGGAGCGGAATTTATAGACAATGATCTCTCGCCCATTCAAGCCGTAACGACGCTGCTTAAACAGGATGGGTCCAGGAGAGGAGAGTTTAACCCCAACTGCAATCGGGATCATGACTGGCGCTAGACAGATGAGGGCCAAACCTGCAACAGTGATATCAATGGCTCGCTTCAAGAAAGACTGCAGGTCAGAAAGGGAATTTCCCAAACTGCAAGCAGCGGGACCCGCTGATCTCATGGGTCCTCGCCTGCATCAAGTTGAATAGGAAGATGTTGGGCACAAAATACACACAGGCTGTTGTATCTTTCAGTCCTCCCATTATACGTTGGGTAACGGCTGCTTCGTGTTCCATCGTTAGGGCAATGTGAGCCACATCAATCCGGTACCGCTGCACGTATCCTGGTAGGTCATCTAACATACCAAGCAAGGGTTTTTCTTGAAGGTCTTTCATGCTTAATGGCGATCGATTGTCAAAAAAACCATGAAGATCAATGCCCAGGGAAGGGTCCTCGCCAAGCTGTTCCGCCAGGTGGCAGCCAACTTCACTGACGCCGGCGATAACAGCACTACGGCTATTACGTCCTGAACCACGAAACTGGCGCAAGACAAGACGTACACCAATATGAGCAATGCAGAGAACAATGGGAGCAGAAACAGCCCAGGACAGCAAAACGCTGCGGGAAAAGATCTCGGAAGTCTTGGTGCTGTAGCCTAGAAACAGAATCGTGTCTACGATTCCCCAAGCAAGAAAAAATCGAGGATCTCTGCTGTCAGGGCCACACCCCGGTAAGAATGATACAAACCTACTGCCTTGAAGACAGGCGGAATCAGCAGAAATGTAATGGCAGTCAATAGGATGTGCTCTGTTTTGAAGGATACTCCATAGAAGGCAGTTAGAGCGAGCAATAAGCCTGTTGCTGGGGTCCAGCAATCGCTGGAAGATCACCAATGTAGAGGCATTAGTCCTGGAGTAATCCCTGATTGTTAGTTCCCATTGAATAGCTCTCACATAGTGGCCTACTCGTTGCTTAGCGGAGTGGATAGAACTTTTTCCTTGCCTCAAACGGATGTAGAGTACAGCGCCCTAGATAGGTTACGGGGCTCACAGGTAGTTTTACCAAGGCCGTTCTGACCAGCTAGTCAGAAGAAGTATCGAAAGAAGTTCTACTTGCAGTCTTATATCAATCCATCGGTGGAAATATGTAGATTACAGGTGAAATAATATCTCCAACCTTCAATCTAGCGATCATCAAAGTACCAAACAGCTTATCTATTTATCTCAATCTAAATTGCTTATCTATTTATCTCAATCTAAATTTAAGAGGACTACCCTCAGGCTTTGAGACAAGGTTGTTATAGGCGACTCCTATTCCAGCGGTTGAGTTCCAACTATTTTAGGCAATCAGTTTGAAAGCTTAACAAATCAGATAACTGTAGTGATGATAGAAGTAAGGCTCTCAGGAAGCAATAGTGCATGAAGCTTCAACCCCAACCTCCCTGGCCTACAACAGCGGCAGCAGCAATTAAGCTCCAGCAGCAAACTTTGCTCAAGCGTGATCACTGCTGACCAACTCGCACCAATCCGGTCTGTTGCTGGGGTTGACGTTGGATTTGAAGCAGATGGTAGTGTGACTCGCGCTGCAGTGGCAGTTTTGAGCTGGCCAGATCTGCAGCTCCAGGGGCAAGCGATCGCCCGGCGTCCGACAACATTTCCCTATTCCTGGCTTGCCTCTCCTTTCGGGAAGCTCCAGCAGTCCTGGATGCCTTGAGCCAACTGACAATCCTTCCTGATCTGTTGTGTGATGGACAGGGTATTGCCCATCCCCGTCGGTTTGGCATTGCCTGCCACTTGGGGTTGCTTGTGGACACTCCCGCTATTGGGGTTGCTAAGTCCTTGCTAGTAGGCCGACATGCAGAAGTAGCCGATGAGCGAGGGGCATGGCAGCCCCTGATTCACCGCGATGAAACCGTTGGGGTAGCTTTACGGACACGCCCCAAAACCAAGCCGCTATATATTTCTAGCGGCCACCGCATCAGTTTAGCTACCGCGATTGAGTATGTGATGGGTTGCACAACCGCTATCGCTCGCCAGAAACAACTCGTTGGGCACACCGCCTCGCCTCTAGTAAGTCTTCTCAACTCAGCCTTTTTGGCGGCGACGAGAGCTAGAGCCACAGGAGTACTAGGGGCATCCTTCAGGGCGCTTTTGCAGCAGCCTGGCTTGCAGCTCCCTCGTCACCTTGGAGTTGTAGAGTCGGAAGATCGAGCTTGTGGTTGAAATGAAGCTGACCATCCGCATAATCAACCAGAATAGTATCGCCTTCGGTGAAGGTATTCTCTAACAGCTTCGTGGCAATTGGATTTTCCAGCCTGCTGGAATAGCCCGCTTGAGCGGGCGAGCACCATAAACCGGATCGTAGCCAGCTTCGGCAATGTGATCTTGAGCCACTTCCAGTGAGTTCCAGCATGATGCTCTGGGCTGCTGGGAGTTTTTTTCACCCGCAGCAGTTGAACGCCGACAATCTGCCGCAGCTGGGCCGGTCTAAGGTATGAACAGAATCAGGTCATCTACCCGGTTGAGAAATTCTGGCCGGAAGTGCGCGCGGACGGTGGGGCATTCATGACCCGTTTGTGCATTTCTTCGTACGAGTCGTCGCCTGCCACGTCCAGGATGTATTCACTGCCGATGTTGCTCGTCATGACGATGACGGTGTTACAGAAGTCAATCAGTCTACCCTGCGAGTCGGTGATGCGCCGTCGTCGAGCACCTGCAGCAAGATGTTGAATACATCCGGGTGGGCTTTTTCAACCTCATCTAGCAGCACTACAGCATAGGGGTGGCGCCGGACTGCCTCTGATAGTTGGCCCCCTTCGTCGTAACCGACATATCCTGGGGGTGCGCCAACCAAGCGGGAAACTGAGTGCTTTTCCATGTACTCCGACATATCGAGCCGGATCAATGCCTCATCGGTGTCAAAGAGAAATTGAGCGAGGGTGCGGGCCAGCTCTGTTTTACCCACGCCCGTAGGTCCCATAAAGAGAAACGAACCAATTGGGCGGCCTGGGTCCTTCATGCCGGAACGGGCGCGACGAATTGCCGCAGCAACGGCGGTGACTGCTTCCTGTTGGCCCACAACTCGTTCATGGAGATGAGATTCTAGCTGCAGGAGTTTCTGGCGCTCAGACTCCAGCAACCGGTTAACGGGAATTCCGGTCCACTTCGCAACCGTTTCCGCAATATCTGCCTCGGTTACTTCCTCAGAACGAGGAGTGCTCCCTTGAGTATGTAGCGCTAATAATTGGGCTTCTTTTTCTTCAAGGTTATGCTGAACCGCTTCCAACCGGCCATACTTGAGGGCCGCAGCTTCATTAAGATTGTAAGCCCGCTCAGCTTGCTCAATCTGCACGTTCAGTTGGCCTTCTTCCTCCTGCAATGCCTGGAGCTGCTCTTGCAGCTGCTTTCTGGACTGCCACTGAGCCTCAAGCTGGGTTTTCTGGGGATTCAGTTCAGCAATCTCTTGTTTAATTTGCTTTAAGCGCTCTCGGGACGCCTGGTAACTGGCAGTACCCCGGCCACTACGCCCCTCTTGCTCTAGGGATATCCGCTCCATTTCCAGCTGCTTTAAGCGGCGATCAGCGGCCTCCAGTTCACTGGGCTTGGAGGTAATTTCCATCTTCAGCTTAGCCGCCGCTTCATCCATCAAGTCAATTGCCTTGTCGGGGAGAAAGCGATCGGAGATATAGCGGCTGGAAAGGTTGGCAGCCGCAACCAAAGCAGAGTCGGCAATCTTAACGTTGTGATGTCTTTCGTACCTATCCTTTAAGCCCCGCAGGATAAAAATAGTATCCTCAACGCTGGGCTGGTTAATCACAACCTGTTGAAAACGTCGCTCCAGGGCGGCATCTTTCTCAATATGCTTGCGGTATTCATCCAGGGTGGTAGCACCGATACAGCGGAGCTCACCCCGCGCTAGCATTGGCTTCAGCAGGTTGCCAGCGTCCATTGTCCCCTGGGAGGCACCTGCACCCACGACCGTATGTAGCTCGTCAATGAACAAGACAATTTGACCATCTGACTGGGTGACTTCTCGCAGGACAGCCTTCAGCCGGTCTTCGAAATCACCCCGGTATTTAGCGCCAGCAATCAAGCTGCCCAAGTCAAGCGAGATTAACCTGCGGTTTTTCAAAGATTCAGGAACATTGTCGTTGACGATTTGCTGAGCCAGCCCTTCAGCGATCGCGGTTTTCCCTACCCCGGGTTCGCCAATCAGAACCGGATTGTTTTTCGTCCGACGTGACAAGACCTGGATTACTCGGCGGATTTCTTCGTCTCGACCAATCACCGGATCTAGCTTGCCGTTGCGGGCCTGTTCTGTCAGGTCACGCCCGTACTTTGCCAAGGCATCATACCGCGCCTCTGGATTTTGGTCGGTAACCGCTTGCTTGCCGCGACTGGCCTTGATTGTCTCCTCTAGCTTTGGCCGACTCAGCCCCAGGCTGCGCATGAGATTGCGGCCAACCCGCTCATCCTCAGTCACTGCCAGTAATACATGCTCAACGGAGATGAATGCATCTCCCCACGTCTCTCGGATAGCTTCCGCTTTATCTAAGAGCAGATCTAAACTCCGCCCCAGATAAAGCTGCCCACTCGCCGAGACCTTAGGCTGGCGCTTGGCAAAATCTTCTAATTTCTTCAACAATGCCGCTGCTTCGACACCAGCCCGCTGCAAAACTGTACTAGCAAGTCCCTGCTGTTCCACGAGGGCGATCGCCAAGTGCTCTACTTCCAACTGTTGATTCTTAAACCGCCGAGCCACATCCTGAGACTGGACGATGGCTTCCCAGACCTTTTCAGTAAACTTGGTTGGGTCAGTCGGCTGCATAGATTCAATAAGTTCCTGTAAATGTGTCGGCCTAGAAATTTAGTATAACAATCCACCATTCCATAAATTGGGGCCACCCGAATCATCTCATTCAAAGCTTTTAAAGCCAAAAGCGCCCCCACTCGGCATGGAGACGCTCTGGATATCAGTGACGCTGACGTAATTCGGCTCTAGAAAGTGAACGTGGTTCGCAGCAAACCCTGATAAATGGTGCCAGTATCCGTAGCCCCGTTATTCGGATTGGTAATCAGCAGGACTGCTGGCGTCACCGTGATGTTGTCGTTGATGGCGAAGCGGTAGAACGCTTCGTAGTTTCTCTGTGGCTCTTCGCCGACTAGCTCAATATCGCCGAAGAATGGCTGACCGACAGCAACACCCAGGAGAGAGCCCGGTACAAAGAGGTCACGAAGGGCGATTCCTGCCATAAAAGTCTGGGCATCAAAGTCAGGAATACCAGCCGCAGCTGCCTCACCGTAGGTATTGAACTCGCCATAGCCGTAGCGGCCAAAGAGGCCAACGCGATCAGCGATTGTAAGCTCTACGTTAGCGCCGTAGGCATCGCGCTTAATGTCATTCGTGCTGGCATTGGTATACTGCAGGCGGAGGGCAAAGGCATCGCTGGGGGAAAATTCCAGTTCGCCAGTTGCTTGGTAGGGGTCACCCAAAAGACCACCGCCAAAGATATTGGGGATTGCGTTGGTAGCGTTCGCCGCCACATAGGTTCCTCGGAACGTCACAGGTCCACCGCCAGGATTCCAGTCAAATCCGGCGCCAGCACCCCCGGCAAAGTCAACGGGGTTGGCGATAATCAG
>JAUJON010000094.1 GCA_030447595.1 Thermosynechococcaceae cyanobacterium YX3bin19 | reverse complement strand
GCTATCTCCTGTATTCAACCTTCTGCCCGAGGTGAACTTGAGATTACCGACGCAATTCAATATTTGATTGACCAGCAAAAACCAGTAGAAGCCCGTCAACTTCAAGGCTGGTGGTTGGACACCGGCAAGAAAGATGACCTGCTGGAAGCCAATCGGATTATTTTGGATACCTGCCTCACGCCCAGCATCCTCAGCGAAATCGAGGCTCAGAGCCAGGTAATTGGGCGCGTGCAGATTGGTCCTGGGTCTCAAATCATTAACTGTATCATTCGGGGTCCTGTAACGATTGGTAGCGACTGCTATTTAGAAAACTGCTTCATTGGTCCTTACAGCAGTATTGCTGACCAAGTCACGTTGATTGATGCTGACCTTGAGCATAGTGTGATTCTACAGGGAGCGAAAGTCACCAGCATACATCAGCGGATTGTCGATAGTGTAATTGGACAACGCGCTCATCTGAAAGTGGCTCCACAACGCCCTAAGGCATTACGTTTCCTCATCGGAGATGACTGTCAGATCGAGTTAGCATGATTGAGATTCATTCACTTCTCTTACATACTTACAACCTTTCCTAGTAATGACGTTTTCTCAACAACAAACTTTATCAAGAGAACCGCGAAGATTACTGGTTACGGGAGGTGCTGGGTTCATTGGCTCAAATTTTGTCCATCATTGGTGTAAGCAGTACCCAGGTGATCGCGTAGTTGTGCTTGATGCCCTTACCTACGCCGGGAATCGCAATAATTTGACTTATGTAGAAGGGCGGGAGAATTTGCGGTTTGTTCATGGAGACATTTGCGATCGCCCCTTAATTGATACCCTTCTAGGGGAAGAAATGATTGACACAGTAGCTCACTTTGCCGCTGAGTCCCATGTTGATCGCTCCATCCTAGGTCCAGATGCCTTTATTCGTACTAATGTTGTTGGAACCTTCACACTGCTGGAGGCGTTTCGACACCACTGGAAGCGTCAGGGACAGCCCACTAGCAATAACCCCTCTGGGGATGGCTCTACTTACCGCTTCCTTCATGTTTCGACTGATGAAGTGTACGGTAGCCTCGGTCCCGACGATCCCCCATTTACTGAAACCACGCCTTATGCTCCCAATAGTCCCTACTCCGCTTCCAAAGCTGGCAGCGATCATCTAGCCCGCGCCTATTATGAAACCTATGGACTGCCTACTATAATTACCAATTGCTCCAATAACTACGGCCCCTACCATTTCCCGGAAAAATTGATTCCCCTGATGTGTATTAACATCTTGCTAGGCAAATCACTGCCAGTCTATGGGGATGGACAAAACGTTCGGGATTGGCTGTATGTAGGTGATCATTGCGGTGCTCTAGATGTCGTCATCCATCGAGGTCAACCCGGTGGAACCTACAACATTGGCGGTAATAACGAAGTCAAAAATATTAACCTGGTTCATACGCTTTGCGAACTGATGAATGAGTTAGCCCCTCACCTGTCAGTACGCCCGTCCCAAAAGCTGATTACCTTTGTCAAGGATCGACCGGGCCATGACCGTCGCTATGCCATTGACGCTACCAAGATCCAAGCTGAACTGGGTTGGACTCCCGCAGAGACCTTAGAAGGAGGACTCCGGCAAACGCTTGAGTGGTACCTGACTCACCGAGATTGGTGGCAACCCTTACTATCGGAAGAATACCAAGCCTACTATCGCCAGGTCTACGCGTAAAGTAGTGATCAAAAGAGTATGAACTGTGAAAGATGAAGGCAGTTTAGAGAAAACCTGGAGCAGTGTGACAAGAATTCACTGTTTAACAGCTATTTAAGATCCCACCTACTTTTGTCGTGAGAGAAGTCAACTACTTTCTCAGCTATCTATGTCTTTAAAGCGAGTTGGACTGGTTGCGATTGGGCGCAATGAAGGCGATCGCCTACGCCAATGTCTGCTTTCAGTAATTGGAAAGGCAGCACGCGTTGTCTATGTTGATTCCGGATCGACAGATGGCAGTATTGAGCTGGCGCGATCGCTGGGGGTAGATATCGTTGAGCTCGACCTGTCTACGCCTTTCACAGCAGCTCGTGCCAGGAATGCAGGGTTCGCCCGTCTGTTGCAAGTAGATGGGCAGATTGAATTTATTCAATTTGTTGATAGCGACTGCGAAGTGGTTGAGGGATGGCTCAATTTTGCTCAGCGTGAACTCGAAGCCTATCCCGACGTTGCCGTGTTATGTGGGCGTCGACGTGAGCGATTTCCAGAACAAACTATTTACAACCTGTTATGTGACATCGAGTGGAATACTCCAGTTGGCGAAACCAAGGCCTGTGGAGGTGATTCCATGATGCGCGCCAAAGCCTTCCAGCAAGCCGAGGGGTTTAATCCCACTCTAATTGCCGGTGAGGAACCGGAACTCTGTCTGCGGTTGCGCCAAAAAGGCTGGAAGATCCTACGCCTAGATGCCGAGATGACCTGGCATGACGCGCAGATGACACATTTTAGCCAGTGGTGGAAGCGTTCTCTGCGAGCTGGCCATGCCTATGCAGAAGGAGCCTGGCTACATGGACGTGAACCGGAGCATCACTGGGTTCGTGAGAGCTGGAGTATTCGGTTCTATGGGTTGCTAATACCACTGCTGGCACTAAGTTTAGCTTGGTCAACAAAAGGCTTGAGTTTTTTGTTGTTAGGGATCTACCCACTTGTGGCTTACCGCATTTACCGTCGTGTACAGCAAGAGCTCAAATCAAAGGACGCTGTGCTTTATGCTCTGTTTTGTGTCTTAGGCAAATTTCCGCAGCTTCAGGGTCAGATCCAGTTCCACCTAGGCAGGCTGCTGACGACGCCAGGTTTTAGTCGAGTACAAGGCAGCAGCAACCCGCACCTTCTAAGTCCCGAAAGTGCGATCGCCCGCATCCCCCAACCCTGGCACAATAAAGCCTCGGTCATTGAGCCCCTGATCGATCGTTGCGGTGTAAATGTTCAAGCTTGATAACTGCTACTCAATTTTCTCCAAAGCAGGGGGCGCAGCAACAACAGAAATAATTCGAGTCAAAGCCGGGTCAGCCCCACGACGGGTTAACTCTGCCATCGCAGCCATAATTGTGCCGCCGGTTGCCAACATAGGTTCGCTAATCAAAATGCGGGTTTGTAGGTCAAACTGCTCCGGCAACTTGTTGAGATAACAATGCGGCGCTAATGTGTCTTCATCTCGGAAAATGCCTAAGTGGTAAATCGAGGCTAGGGGAAGGGATGCTTGGGCTCTCTCCAATAAGGCTAATCCAGCCCGGAGAATGGGTACCACCGCTATCGGCACCTCTGGGTTAACCAGCGTTGCCGCACAGGTACTTAACGGAGTCTCTACTGTCGTCTCGATGAGGGGCAGCCAATCTCGGATCGCTTCGTAAGTCAGCCAACGCCCTAGCTCTGTCATTGCCGTGCGAAAAATGACGGCAGGTGTAGCTCGATCCCGGGCCACAGCTAACCAGTGCTTGATTAAAGGATGGGCGGAACGTAGACCCGTAATTGCAAAGCCATAGTGAAAGCTGTCAGCAGGACGAGATGCAAGGCCTGAACTATCATACCGCCTCCCGTTCAACCCATCGTGCCTGCTAGACCTTTCTAAGCAGCCAGACCTGTTGATGGGATAGATAAAGGGGGATTCCTGCTTCTAGCTATCTGAGCAATCTTAATAACGGATCAATGTTAAACTCAACTGAGCATCTGGAATGGAGATCTCTCATGGGCCGCAAGTGTCAGTTAACCGGCAAAAAGGCAAACAACGCCTACGCAATTTCCCACTCTCATATCCGCACGAAAAAACTCCAGGAACCTAACCTTCAGTGGAAGCGAGTTTGGTGCTCTCAAGCGCTGGGTCAAGCTCCAGCTTTCCACAAAAGCAATTAAGACTCTAGGGAAGAAGGGCTTAACCGTTTTTGCCAAGGAAGCCGGTATTGATCTCAATCGGTTTTAGTTGCTGAGCTAGCAACTGGTTAAACCTGACAAACCTGAGACCGCATTCCGGATCTGTAGATGACTCGTTACTTTCTTGCACTACTTCCACCCCAGGAGGTTCAAGCGGCAGTCAACCAGATTAAGCAACACTTTGCTGACCGCTATGCTAGCTGCAAAGCTCAGAACTCTCCGCCCCATATTACGCTACAACCCCCTTTCGAGTGGGCGATCGCTCCAGTCTCTTTTTTAGAGCAGCGCCTGCTGGTCTTTGCTCAAAGATACAGCCCCAGCTACATCTCATTGTCGGGCTTTGGTGCATTTGCACCCAGGGTGATTTACATTCAAGTAGTGAAAACGCCTGAGCTACTGGCTCTCCAGGCCGAGCTGTCGGCCTATCTTCAGAGGGAGTTGAAAATCGTTGATGCAGCGGCAAAGAAGCGGGCCTATGCACCCCACATGACCGTTGCTTTTCGGGATTTAACGCAACCAAACTTCCGGGCAGCTTGGAGTGAGTTTCAGCATCAACCGTTTCAGTTTGAGTTCAGCGTTTCAGCACTAACGTTATTGCACCATGATGGCCGGCGCTGGCACATTCATGCGAGTTTTCCGTTCTCTGCTTTTGTCCCTTCCCCTGCTTACTAAGTTAAGTAAGACTTGGGTAGTCTAGCTAATACCCTCTTTGCTTCGGCTAAAATCAAGGGTGAAAGCAGTCAAGTTACAGTACTAATTTGATGATGGAAGTACTAGAAATTAAGCGAGAAGTCGAAACGTTATCTGAGCGCCTGGGTAAAACTCAGGACTATCTTTGACGTTCCCGCCCTGCAAGCAAAAGTCTATGACCTAGAGCAAATAGCAGCACAGCCCAGTTTTTGGGATGACCAAACCACTGCTCAGCAAACGCTACAGGAGTTGAACGACCTAAAATCTCATCTAGAACAATTGGGTCAGTGGCAGTCTACCTTGGAAGACGCTAAAGCGGTTGTAGAACTATTGGAGCTGGAAGCCGATCAAGCCCTACTTCGGGAAGCAGAAAATAATCTGACTCAGCTGCATCAAGAGTTGGCTCAATGGGAGCTGCAACAGTTGTTGTCAGGTCCTTATGACAAAAAGGGAGCTGTTTTAACCATCAATGCAGGAGCCGGCGGCACAGACGCTCAGGACTGGGCCGAGATGTTGTTGAGAATGTATACTCGTTGGGCTGAACGTCAGGGCTATAAGGTCCATCTAACCGAGATTTCAGAAGGCGATGAAGCAGGATTGAAGTCTGCCACTATAGAGATTGATGGTCGCTACGCCTACGGCTACCTTCAGTCTGAGAAAGGGACGCACCGGCTGGTACGCATTTCGCCTTTTAATGCCAATGGTAAGCGCCAGACTAGCTTTGCTGGGGTAGAACTGATGCCCCAAATCGATAGTTCAGTTCAGTTAGACATTCCAGACAAAGATCTAGAGGTAACCACATCACGGGCTGGGGGTAAGGGTGGTCAAAATGTGAATAAGGTGGAAACTGCTGTGCGAATTACCCACCTACCGACGGGTCTTGCCGTGCGCTGTACCCAGGAGCGATCGCAGCTACAAAACAAGGAAAAAGCCTTAGCTATCTTGAAGGCTAAATTGCTTGTAATAGCCCAAGAACAACGGGCTAAAGAGATTGCCGACATCCGGGGCGATGTTATAGATGCGGCCTGGGGCAACCAAATTCGCAACTATGTGTTTCACCCTTACCAATTAGTCAAAGATTTGCGGACGAGTGTGGAAACTACTGCCATTGACGAGGTGATGAACGGTGAACTAAACCTCTTTATCCAGGCTTACTTGCGTCAGGAAAATCAACTGGTCGCATAAAGCTGAGCCTATAACAATGGCCATCTTTACCTATTGTGATAGAGCAGGAAATACATAGATGAGCACACCTGATTGACTATCATTCCTTACAGCAGTAAGAAACTAGTCAATAATCTACCTGATGAGTTATAGACCTAGCTCATAAGAATCGTAAACTGGACTTGTCGGCTTGAACCGTTATGGTATCGGGCATAAAGGCTTTAGTTTGCTTAGTATGACTGAGGATATGTCTTTAACTTCAACACAGTACTATACCTGGAAGGGTTACTCCTGTGCTTACGAGCTTTATACACCAGAGCAAACGAGCGCAGAGGCCAGCACACCCTTGCTGTTAATTCACCCAATTGGTGTTGGATTGTCGCGGCGGTTTTGGGAGCTGTTTCTGCCGTCAGTGGACACACATAGGACAGCCTAACCCAATCTATAATCCTGATCTTTTGGGCTGTGGTGAAAGCGCTATGCCGCACATTGGTTATACACCCGTCGATTGGGCGCAGCAGCTACAGCATTTTATTCAGACAGTTATTCAAAAACCTGTGATTCTGGTGGTGCAGGGCGCGTTGCTGCCGGTAGCGATTTCCTTAGTTCACCTACCCGCTAGTACTCCTAATAACGGCAAGAGTTGGATTCAAGGCTTGGTGCTGGCCGGTCCTCCCGCTTGGGCGCTCATCACCCAAGGTACCCCAGCTTGGCGGCATCGAGTCGGCTGGAATTTACTGGATTCTCCTCTGGGCAATATTTTTTATCGCTATGCCCGTCGCCGTGGATTTTTGCGCTCTTTTTCGGTCCGGCAGTTGTTTGCTGCTAAGAGCGCAGTTGATGACGAATGGCTGGATACTTTAGAAAAGGGTGCGGCCAATCCGGCCAGCCGCCACGCAGTGTTTTCGTTTTTAGCTGGCTTTTGGCGTCAGGACTATGAAACAGCCCTAACAACTATTTCTCAACCAACCCTAGTGGTGTTTGGCAAAGGTGCCTCTAGCATTAGCCGTACCGGTCAGGAGGAAACGCCTGACCAGCGACTAGAAAACTACCTGGCCCATTTGCCGGATAGCCAAGGTACTGAAATTCCGGGCCGCAACGTACTGCCCTACGAGTCAACCACTGAATTTGCTGCTGTAACCGCCGCTTTTGTGAACAAGCTTGGTTGAGGCTCCCAGTAGAAAGAATCTGTATCTATCAGGGAATTTTCTGCTAAGGAGTGTTGTCATCACTACTACTCCTCTCGCTTCAGGTCTCCTCTCAAGTTATCGCCTTCACTGAGCCTCTGAGGGGCCATTGCTAGGTTACTAGCCGCTTCTTCTAAATCTATGGTTGGCTGTCTCTCCAACCGTTGATTGACCAATTCAGTAGGGTCAATAGCCCGAGTAATGTCATCTATTCTATCTGGCTCGCTGTTCTGGTTCTTGTCAGCTGAAGGTTCTTCGGAATGATGATTCATGATTAAGTTCTCAAGCAACGCTCTAGTAATCGACTCTAACCGCATTACTGTGAAGCTCATACTACCTTAAGACTTAGAACAGCAGTTTTCCCTCGCCCAAACGCTTATCCTAAGATGTATGCCGTTGACAGTGAGTTTTCAAGGGAAAGCTGTGGTACATGATTAAAAATTGCTGTGATTCAATTAGCTGCTCCCGCAGGTGCCAGGCTTTATTCTAAAGGAGAGATACGTCCAAGAAGCCCTATACAAAGAAGCCCGTGAAGTACTTCTTCCTATCTGATGGCTGGAACGTTGGCCGAGTATGGCAATTCGGAGGTCTATGGAACGAAAATGCCTGGCGGCGTCAACCTGAAATCCATAGAACAAATCTCACGATTGTGGAACAAGGTGAAATACTGTGGCTCCATCGGGTTGAAGATGCAGTAATTATGGTAGAGGTTAAACCCATAGCTTCTCAAGATAGCGCAACAGTTCAAACCATTGGCCAGGTTGTCTTGAAGCGATTAATCACCGCTGAACAGGTAATTGAGCGATTAAGTAGCGCCAAGACAATTAAATCTGCCGCGCCACAAGCCTTAGTTACTCAGAATTAGTTATTGCCTTGATAGTAGGAGTCGCTGCTAGAACTTTGGCCTTCTTCAGGAGTGAGCGTTCCTGTATAAGCATGCTTTGGTTGAACGGGTTTGGCTTTAATGCTACCTTTACGACCTTCTAACTTCGGCACCTCAGGAAATTTCTGCACCGGCATTCCCTCAACAACTTCAGCCATGAACTCATGCCAGGTATGGGCGGCTGTACCGCTACTGCCTGCAGTGGGGTGGTTATTGTCGTTACCCAACCAGACGCCAGTGACTAGTTGAGGGATGTAGCCGACAAACCATAGGTCGCGGGCTTGTTCAGAGGTTCCCGTTTTGCCTGCAACAGGCCGCCCAATCTGTGCTGGGGTTCCCGTACCGTTAGTGACAACGTTCTCCAGCATCTGGGTCATGATCGCGGTTGTGCCTTGATCAACGACTCGCTTTGACCGGAAATTAGCATCGTAGATAACCTCACCCTGCCGATTAAGCACGCGGCGAATGCCGTGGGGAGGCGTGTGGACGCCTTGAGCAGCCAAGGTGCTGTAGGCACTGGTTAGTTCCAGCAAAGTAACTTCAGTAGAGCCGAGGGCTAGGGAATAGAAAGGGGGCAGTTTTTCTTGAATTCCCATTTGGTGAGCCAGCTTAATCACGGGCTCAAACCCGACGTCAATCAAGACCTTAACAGCTACAACGTTGATAGACTTAGTCAGCGCGTTTTGCATTGAAACCCAACCACTGTGGGTTTTGCCATAGTTTTTGGGTTCGTAGCCATCAACCACGTAGGGGGCATCTAGGTAGCCATCAGTGGGAGAAAGACCAGCGGCGATCGCTGTGGTATAAACAACTGCTTTGAAGGTAGAGCCAGGTTGACGCTTGGCCTGAGTCGCTCGATTGAACTGGCTTTTCTCAAAACTGGGGCCACCGACCATCGTTTTAAGCTCGCCACTACGGGGAGCGATTGCCACTAGCGCTGCTTGCCCAAAGCCCTGAGCAGGTCCACTGTAGAGGATTGTCTCCTCAACCGCTTTCTCGGCTGCCTGCTGCCATTTGAGGTTGAGGGTCGTTTCAACCATTAATCCGCCCGCTTGCAAATCCTTAGCGGGAATAACCTTGGGCAGCTGTTCCTGGATGTAGGAAGTAAAGTAGGGAGTGTTATCCTGCAGGCGCAGGGGAGTATTTTGCTTCACCGTTACTGGGCTGGCCTTAGCGGCGCTTGCTTCATTGGCGGTGATAAACCCAGCCCGCCGCATTCGCTCTAAAACTAAGTTTCGTCGCTGGTGGGCAGCTTCCGGACTATCAATCGGCGAGTAGGCACTGGGGGCAGCTGGCAAGCCAGCTAGAGTTGCCATTTCTGCAAGGGTCAATTCCGCCACTGGCTTACTAAAGTAAACCCAGGCCGCATCCGCAATTCCATAGGCACCCGCACCTAAATAAACCTGGTTGAGGTAACGCTCTAGAACTTGGTCTTTAGTCAGCTTAGCTTCAATTTTTTGGGCCAAGCGGGCTTCCTTGAGCTTCCGAAGGACGCTGCGCTCTTGGTTTAAGAAGACAGTCCGGGCCAGTTGTTGCGTGATGGTACTGCCACCTTCGACCACTTCACCCGAGAGAATATTGCTGCTTACGGCTCTGAGAATTCCTTGCGGATCGATACCGCTATGTTGATAGAAACGCCGGTCTTCAGTTGCAACAAAAGCTACCTCCAGCTGGTCCGGAATTTGCCCGATT
>JAUJON010000093.1 GCA_030447595.1 Thermosynechococcaceae cyanobacterium YX3bin19 | reverse complement strand
GCGCACCCAAAGAGGTCTATGAACTGTCCCCACACGCGAAATAGCCAAATCCGGCTGATAGGCTATCGCCACACCCCAACAGCCTCAGGGACCGGCGGTGCATACTCCGACCAGAATCCACTCCCGATAAACCCGGCAGAAAGCATCATCCTAACGACTCAACCAACGATTATCAGGAACGAAGTAACCCTTCATTTTGCTCTCAGGCAGGTCGATGCCTGAGTAGGTGCTAACCGGATGCAGTGAAGCGGCAAGATTGCCTAAGAAGCCAATGCCCAGAGTAACGACTGGGATATGCAGACGTAGGCACGGTGTCTTGGAATGAATAGGTACAAGTAGCAGTCTATATGTCTAAAGCACGGGAACAAAACCCGATGATGGAATGGAAAAACATCCCCTGGCGAAAGTTAGAGCGGAGGGTTTTCAAGCTGCAAAAGCGCATATTCAAAGCCTCACAACGTGGCGATGCTAAGGCAGTTAGGCGACTCCAGAAAACGCTGATGAGGTCATGGTCAGCAAAATGCATGGCTGTCCGTCGAGTGACACAAGATAATCAGGGAAAGAAAACGGCTGGCATAGATGGCATTAAAGCCCTCAAGCCAGAACAAAGACTGGAACTGGTTAACAACTTATCACTATCCCGAAAGGCAAAACCGACGAGACGAGTTTGGATACCCAAACCCGGAACTGAGGAAAAACGCCCACTAGGGATTCCTACGATGGCAGACAGAGCCTCACAAGCTCTAGTCAAACAAGCATTAGAGCCAGAATGGGAGGCAAAATTTGAGCCAAACAGTTATGGCTTCCGACCAGGGCGCTCAGCCCATGATGCAATTGAAGCAATCTTTGGCTGTATCAGTCGAAAAGCCAAATATGTGCTGGATGCTGATATCTCCAAATGCTTCGACCGCATTAACCACGAAGCACTACTGGCAAAGCTGAACACATCCCCGACCATCCGCCAACAAATTAAAAGCTGGCTCAAGTCTGGGGTACTAGACGACAAAACATTGTTCCCAACCAACGAAGGAACGCCCCAGGGAGGCGTAATCTCCCCTCTTCTGGCAAATATAGCCCTTCACGGTATGGAACAACGGATAAACCAAGCCTTTCCAGAGAAGGAAATTTGGTCAAAAGGAAAGCGAGTAGGTCGTCAAAACCCTGCTCATCTCATCCGCTATGCAGATGATTTCGTCATCTCGCACGAAAGCCTCGAAGTAGTCCGACAATGCCAGGAAATTATAGCGGAATGGTTAGAACAAATGGGACTGGAGCTAAAACCCAGCAAAACAAAGCTGACTCACACCCTGAATGAATATGAAGGGTCGATTGGCTTCAACTTCCTCGGATTCACTGTAAGGCAACACCCAGTAGGGAAACACCAAAGCAGTAAAAGCACCAAGGGGGAAGTGTTGGGGTACAAAACCCTCATCACACCTAGCCAAGAGGCTATGAGCAGACATCACGGAAAACATAGAAAAATCATCAAGTTCCACCAAGCTTCAAATCAATTGCAGCTTATCAACGAACTTAATCCAGTTATTACTGGATGGTCTAAGTACTACTCCACGGTTGTCAGCAGCAAGCACTACTCGAAGCTAGATAATTGGCTGTACCAACTTCTCCGAAGTTGGGCAAAACGAAGACACTCCCAGAAAAATCAGCATTGGATTTCAAGCAAATACTGGCTGATTGATAAAGGGGGTGGATGGAGATTTGCAGCCAAAATCCAAGACTCAATCAAAAAGATTGCCAAGCATACAGAAACTCTGATAGAGAGACACATCAAGGTGCAAAGTAATCGCAGTCCGTATGACGGAGATTGGGTCTACTGGAGTTCACGCATGGGACGACACCCAGAAGTTAATGGGAGAGTGGCAGCACTCCTCAAACGGCAAAAGGGAAAATGTCCAGAATGCAGACTGTATCTCAGTGAAGGAGACATCCTAGAAGTAGACCACATCTTCCCGCGCTCTCAAGGTGGTAAAGATGAATACGTCAACCTCCAACTTCTTCATCGACATTGCCATGACATAAAAACCGCAAACGATTTACTGTTAACGAGTTTGTAAGGTATATGTGACAAATACCAAGACATTGAGGAGCCGTGTGAACTGAAAAAGGTGCGCCATGGTACGTACTGATTGAATTGCCAACTCAGTTGGCTGGAGTTCAAGGCAATTGACTCCAAGGTGAACAACTTACCTTAACTCGAAAGAGAAGGGGGACAAGAGCCTGTTTGTAAAGCGGGATGGAACAGAAGACGTGTATGGTACAGTCCCGCAACGCCTGAGCGATACGGCTAAAGCTAAACTGCCTGAATCCTAATGCCCAGTGATGGTCGTGCACATCCTTCGGTATCACGTCTGTACACCGATGCCATTGATAGCTATGGATTAAAGTTTCGTCTGTAGTACGCCTTGATCAATGGGCAATGAGTAATGAACTCATTGAAGGGCATGAATGGGAAGCCTAAGTCGCTCTAGTTCGTTCATCGGTGACGGAACATGGGATTGCCTAAGGGACGCGAGTCCTAAGGTGACGGAGTTCCAATAGTAGTCGTGGGAGTCACGCCCCACCAGGGCAAACGGGAGAACCGTTTACAGGGCGAAGTGGAACAGGTAATCGGATGAAACAGAAATCGTGAGGTACGCGAGATGCGAACAGCCGAAACGGTACTGAACATCATACGTGAACGTGGATACAAGGGGTTGCCCCTGGAGGGAGTCTATCGACTGCTCTACAACCCTGAGCTGTATCTTCGCGCTTACGCCAAGCTGTCCAGCAACGCTGGGGCGATGACACCGGGTGCGACGACGGAAACAGTAGATGGGATGTCACTGGAAAAGATTGATACCCTGATTGAAGCTCTGCGCTATGAGCGGTATCGATGGACGCCAGTGCGTCGCACCTACATTCCCAAGAAGAATCACAAACGGAGACCGCTAGGGCTGCCTACTTGGTCGGATAAGCTTCTCCAAGAAGTGATCCGTCTGATTTTGGAAGCCTACTACGACCCTCAGTTTAGTGATCATTCCCACGGATTCCGACCGAAGCGAGGTTGCCACACTGCCTTGCGTGATGTCACACAGAAAGGTCGAGGCACAAAGTGGTTTATCGAAGGAGACATTAGCGCGTGTTTTGACAGGATAGATCACACTGTTCTGTTAAACATCCTGCGCGAGAAAATCCACGACAATCGCTTCATTCGGCTTATCGATGGACTGCTGGGTGCAGGCTATTTGGAGAATTGGAAATACAATGCTACCTACAGCGGAGTCCCGCAGGGTGGCGTCGTGAGCCCGATTTTATCCAATCTCGTGCTAGACAGGTTAGATCAATTTGTCGAGCGCGAACTCACTCCGGTCTACACGCGTGGCAAACGCCGAAGAACAAACCCTCCCTATGTCGCTCTAACCTTCGCGGCATCAGACGCTCGAAAACAAGGGAACCTGGAAGAAGCAAGACGGTTGAGCCGTGAAGCTCAGAAAATCCCGTCGCGTGCCCCCCACGACCCGAACTTTCGACGTCTCTGGTACACGAGGTATGCCGATGACTTCCTGCTGGGACTGGTGGGAACCAAAGCAGAAGCCGTGGAAATCAAGCAAAAACTGGCTGCGTTTCTCCGCACCCAGTTGAAGCTAGAACTCAGTGATGAAAAGACACTCGTTACCCATGCGCGGGACGAGAAGGCTCGATTCCTGGGGTACGAAATCCACATCCTTCACGCCGATGACAAGCATGACCATCGCGGTCAACGCTGCATCAACGGCAGTGTCGGACTTCGCGTTCCTGCAAGCGTGAAAAACGCACGTTGTGCAAAATACATGCGGAAGGGAAAACCCATTCATCTCGCGCAGCGAATCAACGATGATGTGTATAGCATCATGTCCCAATACCAGGCGGAGTATCGCGGAGTTGTCCAATACTACCGCATGGCTTACAACCTCCACTCACTGGGAAAGCTTCGACGAGTCACGGAATTATCGTTGGTGAAGACCCTGGCAAACAAGTTCAAAACTTCCTGCCAGAGAATTTACCGACGATACTCCACCACCATCACCATCAAAGAGGGTACCTACAAGGTACTTCAGGTAAAGGTCAATCGGGACTCCAAGAAGCCATTGAAAGCTCATTTTGGAGCAATCCCTCTGCATTGGAATAAGTGGGTCGCACTCGATGATGATGTCAGTCATAGTCGAATTTGGAGCAACCGTAGTGAGGTAGTTGAACGTCTCTTAGCCCAAAAATGTGAACTTTGTGGCTCAACGGACAAGATTGAAGTCCACCACATCCGCAAACTAGCAGACGTGGCGCAAAAGGGAAAATCAGAACGACCAGACTGGATGAAAAAGATGACTGCACGCCGCCGCAAAACACTGGTGGTGTGCCTGGAATGTCATCACAAAATTCAGTATGGGCGCTATGACGGCAAAGCCCTTTCATGTTGAGATTACTGGAGAGCGACGTGATACGGAAACGGTCATGCGTCGTTTGGGGGGCGATTGGAAAAGTGCCAGCAATGGTAACTCGTTGGTCGCCTACCCTACTTCAAGCACGGTTTTGAAGACCAGCGGGATTGGTGACAATCTCGCTGAGTTTAATTCAATGAGGTTAGTCAATACCTTTATTTAGAAGTATTTAGAAGGGATACGTGCATAGTTGTGCACGTAAGCAGGTGGGGCAATACCGTTCTGGAGGCGGGGGTCGGGAAGTGGGGCAGCAGCAACTAGCTGAAGTGGGATGACGCCAGCCCATACACTCATTTCGTAGTCTGCTTCGTCATCTGTAGGAGGTCCAGTCCTCACCTTCGCAGAAGCTTCCGTTAGAGGTAAGGAAAGCACCAAGGTTCCTTGCAGCTCATGACGGCTAGGCGGACGTACCTCTGACCATCGCCCTGGTACCACATGCTCAGTAAAGGCTTCCAGTGCTTCTAACTTCTGGTCAGCATCATGCACGATGGCTGCTGTGCCGAAGAGCACCACAGAGCGGTAGTTCATTGAATGATGGAAGGCTGAGCGCGCCAGCACTAGCCCATCCAGAAGAGTAACTGTGATGCAGACTTCAATACCACCTTGAAGCGATCGCAACAGACGGCTGGCGGGAGAACCATGAATGAAAAGCTGGTCACCTACCCTCCCGTAAGCGGTGGGAATCACAAAGGGCTGGCTGTCTACAGCAAACCCTACATGGCAGACCAATCCTTCATCCAAAATCTGGTCAATGACCTCACGCTCATAGTGCCCCCGCTGAGGGAGACGTTGGAGCTGGCTGCGTTGGATACTCGTTTGTTGGTCTTGAGTCGTTTCTTGCTCTGAGATGCTCATTGTTTCTACCTGTAGTATGGCCAATTCAATCAGTCAACTGTTACTGCAAGGAATTCACAGCTCATCAGGAAGATGATGCTTCAGTTCTTCAATGGTGTCGCTATTTCTTAAAGCAGAAACAACTTTGTGGTTAGGCTGAGAATAAACAATGGGGTAATCGACCTCACCTAGATTTGGCCGAATCGGGTAGGCCAAAACTTCTGCTTCCAGGCAAAACTCTGCATTTACGCCTTCTTTATTGCCACGAGCATCTACCCGAATCCATTGACCCAAGCTTTCTAAGTAGATCCCATTCAAGCCATGCAGGGTTAAATAAGCTGGGTCTGCATCGTCCAAAACTAGCTTTTGATAGCAAAATCCTGCTGGAATACCAACATTTCGCAGCAGCGCAGCCAGCAGATGAGACTTCGCAAAACAGATACCTTCCCCATGCTTGAAAACGCTGGAAGCTGAGCAGGTTACAACCTGCCCATTTATATCAAACGAGTGAGCTATTGTGTCACGGACAAATTCATAAGCGGTCTTTGCCAAGCCAACATCTGTTGTAGCGGCTTCAGAAAGTTTTCGTGCGATCTCGTGAAGGTCTGTGTCATGGAAGTCAATGACTTCAGAAGCAGCTAAATATTCATTGATAACAGTATTTTCAGTTTGTAGATTCATCAAGTTGCTCCTATGTCGATACTGCAACTAAATCCAGCCGCATCTCATTACTTGCACAGAAGCCGAGACGCTCATAGAGTGGTTGACCGGATGGGGAAGCGTGCAAGATCACTCGGGTACAACCCAAGGACTTTAAGTAGGCGATTGCTATGCTTGTTAGTTCCTTGGCAATTCCCTGCCCTCGGTGTAGTGGTTCTACATAAACGCCCCAGAGATAGCCGTACTTCCGGTACTCCTCTGAAAGAACATTGGGATAAAGTCTCGCAAAGCATTGACAACTGACAGAACCGACGATGCCCCCCTCCATTTCTGCAACAAAAGCTTGGTAAGCCAGCTCCTGACGGGCATGCTTAATGAATCTGAGAATGATTTCCTGCCAGTTAGATTGAAGCCCATCAGCCGGAACTTCATTGTCTAGCCACATTTGATAAAAGTGCGTCCCAATCAGGGAGTCTTCCTCAAGCGTCGCTTGCCTTAGATGAATCGCTTGCCTTAGATGAATCGCTTGCTGAGTTAGCGAATTGGGTTGACTGGGTTTCATTTGTTCAGCCTACTCATCGAAGTGGCCTTCCGCAAGAGCCACTTTTGTGCTTTGATATAAGTCCACTTGACTTCGGCAGGCTTGAAGATGGATCTGACAATCATCCTAGATGCCAACGCAGCGCTGCCGTTACATCAGAAGCTCTATGAGGAACTGCGTCAAGCCATCCTCAGCGGACGGTTAACTCCACGGCAACGAGTTCCTTCAACGAGATCGCTCTCCAAATCTTTGGGGATTTCTCGTACCACAGTGACTCAGAGTTATGAGCAACTTCTAAGTGAAGGGTATATCCAAACCGTTATTGGTTCTGGCACATTTGTCTGCGCCCAGCTTCCCGATGATCTACTGCGTTCAATACCTACTGAGCCCGCTCAGAAAGTGATTTGCCCACCACTCAAACTTTCTCAGTATGGAGCTAAGCTGGCTGAGGCTGAGCGCTCGTTGATGTCAGAACCCATTGCACCAATTAATTTCCGTTACGGGAGGCCCGCTTTTGAGCAGTTTCCGATCAAGCTATGGCGTAAGCTGCTGACTCGTCACTGTCAAATCGATACAACCTGGCTAGATTACTCAACTGATCTTCTAGGGTATAAGCCTTTACGAACGGAAATTGCACATTATCTTTCTCGTGCCCGCGCGGTACAGTGCGAGCCCGGCCAGGTGATGATCACCAATGGCACACAGCAAGCTCTGTATCTAGTCATGCGCCTGCTGATTGATCCCGGGAATGCGGTTGTCCTGGAAGATCCTGGGTATCTCAGCGCCAGGCGAATCTTCTTGTCTCAAGGGGCAAAGCTCTTGCCAATTGCTGTAGATGAGTCTGGCTTCGTAGTCAAAGATTTAGATAATTATGCATCTGAACCAATCAAGCTAGTTTATGTTACCCCTTCTCATCAATTTCCCACCGGAGCGATCCTGTCCTTACCTCGTCGGCTAGAGTTACTGGTATGGGCACAGCAAACTGGAGCGCTGATTCTAGAGGATGACTATGACAGTGAGTATCGCTATGGAGACCGGCCAATTCCAGCGCTTCAGGGCTTAGATAAAAGCCAGTCGGTTCTCTATATTGGGACTTTCTCAAAGGTGCTATTTCCCTCGCTGCGGATTGGCTATCTGGTGTTGCCGCCACATTTAGTCTCCCTGTTTACCCAGGCCAAGTGGCTCAGCGATCGCCAGCTTCCGTTATTAGAACAACGAGCTTTAGCTGATTTTATTGCGGAAGGCTATTTAGAGCGACACATCCGGAAAATGCGCTCGCACTATGACCTTTGTCGTCAAACGTTGGTTCAGGCACTGAAGGCTCACTTTGGTGAACAGGTCACTATTCTAGGTGAGAAAGCTGGAATTCATTTGATGGTGCGCTTCCAAATAGATCTAAGTGATGCGGAAATTGTTGATCGTGCTGCACAAGTGGGAGTGGGAATAATGTCTGCTCAAGCCCATTATCTCGACGCCCAACCGAACGGAGAGTTTATCTTTGGTTATGGTGAACTTAGCCCAGAGCAATTGCAGGAGGGCATTAGCAGAGTGGCTCAAGCATTTAGAAAATAGGTATCAAATACGTTCCTTCAAGAAGAAGCGAAAATAATGGAAACGGCTGGAATCAGGTTGAGATTAACGCAAGGGAGTGATTCATCATAGTGACAGTCAAGCCCAAGATTTTCAAAAAGGAAGCTAGAGTAGGCACAAACACAATGTCGATGAGGTCACTGCGCTC
>JAUJON010000092.1 GCA_030447595.1 Thermosynechococcaceae cyanobacterium YX3bin19 | reverse complement strand
TGGGTGGTATCGCTACAAAGACCCAGTTGGCTGTTTTTTGAACCGCTGATCCCCTTCATCTGGACTGTTATTTTTACCTGTGGAGCCGCCTCAGCTTACCTAGTATGGAGGCAAGATCCAGGAAGCCTGACGACATGGCTGCTTATGGGATGGTACTTGCTGTTGGAAGTGGCGATTGTCGCCTATATCCCTGCTACTTTGAGACTTCGTAGTCTTAAAGTAGGCACCTTTATTGGTGCAACGGGTGTAGTACTGGGAATTCTACTCATATTAGCTGTCTGGCCTATTTCTGGATGGGCTGCCTTGCTGCTGCTGCCCTATGCGATTTGGAGCCCCATTGGCACCTATACAACCTGGGAGATGAGCCAGCTAAATCCGGGTGCTGCCTAGGTGCCGCAGTCTAGTACTAGCGTAGAGAAGAGGACGTGTTGGTGATCTAACTGCAAACCGCTGTAAGCTTAGACGTTAGTGCTTAATAATTCATTAACGCATTAGGGACTGGTTGTCTGAGCGGAGTAGTTTGAAAGCCCCATGTTATCTGTCGATTGGCCCAACTGGAATCACCTGGCTGAGTGCGCCCTTGTGGGCAAGCAAATCACCCGTAGGGAAGCCCTGGCAGTTCTCCGGGCACCCGATGAACTACTGCTGGACCAGCTTGCGGCTGCCTACCGGGTGCGGCGGCACTACTGGGACAACCGGGTGCGGCTGCATTTCTTGCTCAATGCCCAAAGTGGCTTGTGTCCAGAGGACTGTCACTACTGCTCCCAGTCCAAGATTTCTACAGCAGCGATCGCGAAGTACCCCTTGCTAGCCAAGGAGAAAATTCTGGAGGCGGCGGGGCGGGCGGCGGAGCTGCAGGCGGGAACCTTCTGCTTGGTCATTTCCGGGCGCTCCCCCAACGAAAAAGTTTTCAGCAACATTTTAGATACCGTCCAAACAATCAAGGCAAACTATCGCCTCAAGGTTTGTACTTGCCTGGGGCTTCTGAATCAGGAACAGACTCACCGCCTGGCAGCAGCCGGAGTAGACCGGGTCAACCACAACCTAAACACCTCCGAAAATTACCACCCACAGATCTGCTCGACCCACAGCTTTGAGGACCGCACCACGACCATAGAGCATGTGAGGGCAGCAGGGATCACCACCTGCTCTGGGGGAATTATTGGCATGGGGGAATCAGATGATGACGTGATCGACCTGGCCTTGGCCCTGCGCCAGCTAGAGATTACCAGCGTTCCGGTCAACTTCCTGATTCCGATTCCGGGTACGCCCTTGGAGCAGTTACAGGAGCTAGACCCGCGCCGCTGCCTGCGCGTACTCTGCTTGTTCCGCTTCCTCCTCCCTTCTCAGGAGATCCGGATTGCTGGAGGCCGGGAAGTTCACCTGCGATCGCTGCAGCCACTAGGACTCTATCCTGCCAACTCCATTTTCATTGGCGACTACTTGACGACACCAGGGCAAGCTGCCGCTGCGGACCTAGCGATGATCCGCGACGCCGGGTTCGTCTTAGAGGGCCCTGACGGGTCTCCCATGACAGCTTGAGGGGTTAAGCGGGTGATAGAATGCCTTACAATTCAAGCATTCAAGCTGTCAAATGGGGACTGTTTGCCCTTGTCCTTTACTCAACTTGCACCAAAGCCTAGTGTCTCCCCTTGATAAACTACTGTGGGCCGTAATTGGCTTACTACTGACTATTGTGGGAACCTTTGTCCAGGTCTCTCTACCAGTTCCCCCGTGGAACTGGAGTTCAGGTGAGATTCAATCTCTATCCCTAGGGGTTACTTATCAGATTGGTGCCGTTCTGCTCGTGGGTTGCCTAGGGGGTAAAAGTGCGGGTGCACTCTCTCAGATTGCCTATCTAATTCTTGGCCTCGGTGGGCTACAAATCTTTGCTTATGGGGGAGGGCTGAGCTACTTAAAGGAGCCAACTTTTGGCTACCTAGCCGGATTTATTCCCGGGGCCTGGATCTGTGGTCATCTGGCCTTTCAGAAGGAAGCCCGTCTAGAGTTCTTAGCTTCAAGCTGCTTAGGCGGACTGGCCGTGATTCATCTTATGGGCCTGATCTACCTGGGCTTGCTTGCCCTTGTTGGTTCTCTGGTTCAAAACTGGTGGTCAGCAGCCCTTGAGTATTCTATCCAACCCCTTCCAGGTCAGCTCGTGCTGGTCTGCTTGGTCACCGTAATTTCTGCTGTTCTGCGGCGAATCCTGTTTTACTAGAAGCGGCCAGTACAATATTAAGTTCTCAATCTTCACCAATGACCTTGAAGAATTTCCTGTTTTGGCTGGTGGCGCTCTTCAGCCTGCTGTGCGATCGGGTCACGAAATACTGGGTAATTCAAAACTTCACGCTCACCCTGCCCCCTGATTCATGGCCTCTGTGGCCAGGAGTTTTTCATTTGACCTACGTTACCAATCGGGGAGCTGCGTTCAGTTTGTTTAGCCAAGACGGAAGCTGGCTGCGCTGGCTCTCTTTAATTGTCAGCCTGGGTCTAATTTGCCTGGCCTGGTTGGGGCCCCGTTTAAACAATTGGGAGCAGGCAGGTTACGGTTTTCTTCTAGGTGGCGCACTCGGAAACGGAATTGATCGCTTCTTAACAGGAGAGGTGGTAGATTTTCTCGACTTTCGCCTCATCCAGTTTCCGGTATTTAACCTGGCAGACGTATTCATTAATGTTGGAATTGCCTGTCTACTAATCGCTAGCCTCCGTAATGGCTCAACTTCCTCTCATCGTTCTAAAACCAATCGCCGGCCATGACTCACACCCGATGAACGCGGACGGGCTGATCTTTGGCAGGTGCCGTCTAAGTTTCCGAGGTTGAAGATTGACCCAAACTAGGAACTATGTAGGCAACTAAAACACCAAGGATAAAGCCAGCAACGTTACGAAAGAGCGGCAACCACTCAGCCGTCCGGGTAACTACAGGTCCAATACCAAAGGAAACAAATAGAATTCCCCAAAGTGGTGAGAAAATCAGAACCCACTGCCACTAGAATAATTGTACAGTCTAGCTAGCTCTGGCCGAAAACCCAACGAATACTCCGCCGAATACCTACGTAAATAAGGTAAAGATCCTCTGCTCCTGGGGTAAACCTGGGACAACACGACAGCCATTCCGCCGCAGGCAAGTTACTATTGATTCTAGAGACTGGATAATTGATTGGTCTTCACCATGCTGACGGACAAAAAATTGGTTGCCAAAGCGAGTCTGTAGCTCAACCCAAAAGGTACGCGGTAAAAGCGGGTATAAGGCACGACCCACATTAAAATTTAAGAGGTTTCCGCCTCTGGAGTCCGCCACCAGTAAAACACTCTTTTCATCTAAACCCCAGAAGTCTTTAACAGCTCGACCCGGTGTTCGGTCAAACTGCGTCAGAACTCTTAACTTCCACCCTGTTTCTGCCTCAAAGTCTGCTAGCTCCTTAACTAATTTTTCTTCTTGGATACTACTGAAAGTTTTAGCTAGATCGATAATGGTTGTGGGGGTATCCGGGAGGAGTTCTGGAGCGTTGTAGGCTACCAGTGGAGCTGCATACATATCCGTTGCGGAAATTACCCAAACCCCCAAGCTCAGTAGTAACCCCACAAAAGTGATCCAAATCCTTTTCATAAATTCCAGTTCTATTACAACTAACAGGCGAAAAAGCAATCTTTCTTTACACTTTTTTACGTTGCCTTTAATAATAGTACGAATTTACACTTAGCGATCGCCTTGGGGGGCGAGGACAGTAGGCAGCAGGCAATGAGCGCTCCTGTTACTGCTGAAAATCACTGAAAATCCTGCTAAAAGCCCTACTTGAGCTAAATTGCACCTATGATCAGTCGCAGGGTGGAGCCATTTCTCCTATGAATTTAGAACAGCCTTTAGGTTCAGTCATTCAAGGCTCCTTGAGCCAGGGCTTAGAAGTTCGGTTGCAGGCAGACGTCTCCGTTGAAGAGATGCGGGTGGGGAAGTTTCTCGTCGTCAGGGGAACGCGATCGCACTTCTTCTGTATGCTCACCGATGTCACCCTGGGCACTGCAACCCCCCGGATCTTGGCAAATCCTCCCGACCCGGCTGATTCTTTTCTGACGGAAGTCCTGGCTGGCAGTGGGACCTACGGAACAGTGAATCTGACGCCCATGTTGATGTTTACCCCAGAAGCCGATCCGACGCCGACACTCTTAAACGGTAGCAACCGCAAGCCGAAACCAGCTGCCCAGCCTCAAAGCAGCAGCACCATTGAACTACTGCCGGTTAAGACGATTCCCAGCCACTTTAGCCGGGTCTTCGAGGCCAGTGAGCGAGATTTCCGCGCTATCTTTGGCTGGGAGGACGATCCCCACCGCCGCAACTTTTCCGTGGGTCAACCAATAGATATGGAGGTCCCTATCTGCCTCGATCTGGATCGATTCGTAGAACGCAGTAATGGGGTGTTTGGTAAGTCAGGTACGGGGAAATCCTTCCTCACCCGGCTCCTCCTTTCCGGGATTATCCGCAAACAGGCGGCTGTGAATCTAATTTTCGACATGCACTCAGAATACGGCTGGGAAGCTGCCAGCGAGGGCAAGCACTTCAGCACGGTGAAAGGGTTGCGACAGTTGTTTCCCTCACAGGTGCAGATTTACACCCTCGATCCAGACTCTACACGCAGGCGGGGAGTCCGGGATACCCAGGAACTTTACATCAGCTACGACCAAATTGAAGTAGAAGACTTGGCGCTGGTGCGCGAAGAGCTCAATCTCTCAGAAGCCAGTTTAGAGAACGCTATTATCCTGCGAAATGAGTTTGGCAAGTCCTGGATCACGCGCCTGCTGACAATGAGCAATCAGGAAATCCAGGAGTTTTGCGAAACCAAGATGGGCAGCAAGGCTTCAATTATGGCGTTACAGCGCAAACTTACCCGTCTAGATGATCTGAAGTATATGCGGAGTGCCAGCCCCCACAACAATATCGGCCAAATCCTAGACGCGCTGGATGCAGGTAAGCACGTGGTGATTGAATTTGGCTCCCAATCCAACATGTTGTCCTACATGCTGGCAACCAATATTATTGCCCGCCGAATTCATGCCAGCTACGTGCGGAAGTCAGAGCAGTTTTTACAGACCAAAAACCCCAGCGATCGCCCCCGCCAACTCGTAATCACGATTGAAGAAGCGCACCGCTTCTTGGACCCTCACACAGTCCGTCAAACCATCTTTGGGACAATCGCCCGGGAAATGCGGAAATACTTTGTGACGCTGCTGGTGGTCGACCAGCGCCCCTCTGGGATTGACAACGAAGTCATGTCTCAGATTGGCACCCGGATCACGGCTTTACTCAATGATGAAAAAGATATTGATGCGATCTTTACTGGGGTATCCGGGGGGCAAAATCTGCGCTATGTGCTGGCAAAGCTAGACTCCAAACAACAAGCCTTAATTTTGGGACACGCGGTTCCCATGCCAGTCGTGGTGCGGACCCGCGCCTACGATGAAACTTTCTACGCCGAAATTGGGGATATTCCTTGGGAAGATATGCCCACTGCTACCCTCTTCAAAGCGGCTGAAGCGGCTAAAGCAGATCTGGGATTTTAGGTCAGTCCCTGCAGGGCTGATACAGGTGATAGATAACTCACGAATGGCCCCAACCTCCCATTAGGAGGCAAGTGCGTTCCTTGAAACATTCGCCTGTAAAAACAAGTCTGTGTAACTTACAGGGTATCAAGCACCCTTGATTAACTTTATTCTGAGTCTTTCGGTTATAACTGGTACTCTAGTACGGTTATTGCTACCCTTACATTCTTACCTGAGATATAGGATTGTAATACCATTAAGTTAAAGCGAACTCGTACTGACTTCGACTTCTTAGTCTCTCTATCCGGTTGATCAACGGAATTAACTGCTAAAGACATGGCCTCTGTAACCACTAAAACTAAAACGCATAAATCAACCTTTACTGCTGATATGGTTCGTACCTACCTACATGAGATTGGGCGGGTGGACTTGTTGACGCATGAGCAAGAGATTATCTACGGCAAGCAGGTCCAGCAGATGATGGCCCTGTCTGAAGTAAAGGAGGCACTGGCTGAAACAATAGAGCGTGAGCCGACCCAGGCAGAGTGGGCTGAGAAAGTTCAACTGAGCGAAGCAGAGCTCACCAAAGTTCTAGAGCAAGGTCAGCGGGCCAAGCAAAAGATGATTGAGGCGAACCTGCGCTTGGTTGTCTCAGTGGCTAAGAAATATCAAAAGCGCAACCTGGAGCTTTTAGATCTGGTGCAAGAAGGTGCTCTCGGGCTAGAGCGTGGCGTCGAAAAGTTCGACCCGACGCGGGGGTATAAGTTCTCCACCTACGCCTACTGGTGGATTCGTCAGGCAATAACTCGCGCGATCGCTCAGCAAGCCCGCACTATCCGCTTGCCAATTCATATTACTGAGAAACTGAACAAAATCAAAAAGGCCCAAAGAGCTCTATCTCAAAAGCTGGGCCGTAGCGCTACCCCTAGTGAGATTGCTCAAGAGCTTGATTTACCAACCTCCCAAATTAGAGACTATCTAACCGTAGCTCGGCAGCCTATTTCCCTTGACTTACGAGTTGGGGATAACCAGGATACAGAACTACGTGACTTATTGGAGGATGAAGGCCAATCACCCGAGCAGTACATGACGAGTGAGGCTTTACGGACCGATATTAATGGCATGTTGAGTGAGTTGACACCTCAACAGCGCCAGGTCTTAACCCTCCGCTTTGGTCTAGAGGATGGGCAAGAGCTTTCTCTGGCTAAGGTCGGTCAGCAACTAAACATTAGTCGTGAACGTGTGCGTCAGCTGGAACGGCAGGCTCTAGATCAGCTCCGTCGCCGTAAGTTCAACGTCCGTGAGTATTTAGCCAGCTAATCTCATGGTCAGGCGATCGCCCATTGCTTTCACTTTCTACCCCCTCGTTAGGGGGTAGTTGTTTTTAACGAGTTACTTGAATAATTAACAGAGAGAAGTAGGGTAATTTCAAATGCGGGCGATCGCGCAAGTCCTGATAAATCACTTGCTGGGGTAAAGTTGCCCGCTCCACGACATAGCTATGCTCTAAAAGGTGGTGCTCCTTAAGTACGGACCAGACTTGTTCGTAGACTGAACTTACCTTCAGCAATACCACCACATCTGCCCATGCCAATACAGATTCCAACTCGTCCACGGTGTAGAGAGCTGGTAGTATCGCTAGGCGATCGCTGCCGGTTGTCAGCGGTAAAGCCAGAGCTGCAGCGGCGGCCAGGGGCGAACAGATCCCCGGTATGGTTTGAACCTGTGCTTCCGGATGGTGCTGCTGGAGCGTCTGCGCCAGGTAGGTAAAGGTACTGTAAAAACTCACATCCCCCTCACAAACGAACGCCACATCTCCCTGTTGCAGGTAATACCAGACCTGATCTGCTGCTTGCTGCCAAGCCTGCTCCAGCGTTACTCGATCTTGTACATAGGGAAAGTGCAACGGTAGTTTGATTTGCTCAGGGCTGAGCCACTGGCTAACAATCTGTTGAGCTACCCCCATCCCCTGTATTCCTGCCGGGAATGCCACAACGGGCGCACTTTTAAGCAGCCGCAAGCCTTTCAGGCTAATCAACTCTGGATCGCCCGGGCCGACACCAATGCCATAAAGGGTACCAAGTGGATGGTTTCCTGCTAGCCGTTGCTGGTCAAGGGATCGGACTTCATGACGTTGAACGGATAATGGTAATAAAGACATAATCAGTTGTATGACACTTCCAACTGTAATTCTCCCTGGCTACCTAGCAGGCGCGAGCGAATACCGCTCTCTTGAACATGAGCTCCGGCAGCAGGGGTTTCCGGTCGCAACGGTGCCACTGCGAAGGCGAGATTGGCTGGTAACCTTGGGTGGCAGACCTGTGGCGCCAATCTTAAACCTGCTGGACCGGACGGTGAAACAGATGCTACAGCAGTACCAAGCTTCCCAGATCAACTTAGTTGGACATTCTGCCGGAGGTTGGATCGCTCGCATCTACCTGGGAGAAGAACCTTACTGCGGGCAAGCCTGGCAGGCTCATACTCAGGTGGCAACCTTAGTCACGCTTGGCACACCACACTACAGCCAGGAACGCTGGACTACTCGGAACTTGAATTTTGTCAATACTAATTATTCCGGGGCATTTTACCCGGCTGTCCGCTATGTCGGTGTTGCCGGCACGACCATCTCTGGGGAGCGAAGTCGGCAGTGGGCGAAGTGGTTCTCCTACAAACGTTATGAAATAACCCTTGGCAAGGGGGCGTGGTGGGGTGCTGGAGTGCCTCCTGT